>CAUQMH010000049.1:0-11226 GCA_963519075.1 uncultured Flavobacteriaceae bacterium | reverse complement strand
AATAGCAAGCACCCTAGTGCTAAAGCAGATAAAAAATGTTTCATAATAGATAATTTTAAAATTTATTTAACAAATTTAATTTATTTTTAGGAAATTATGTAAGTTTATTTATGTGATTTATATCATGTTTTTGTAGTGAGTGAGAATGGTTATTAGAAATAAAAAAGAAAATATTTTTCTCTATTTCAAAAATTATTCATACCTTTGCAAACCCTTTATGGGAAAAGTATGTTTAATCATAAATGATAAATTGTGAATACATTAAGTTACAAAACAGTATCAGCAAACAAGGCTACCGCTAATAAAGAATGGGTTGTGGTAGATGCTGCTGGGCAGCCTTTGGGGCGAATGGCTTCCAAAGTTGCAAAGATTTTGAGAGGTAAGCACAAGACGAATTTCACTCCTCATGTAGATTGTGGAGATAATGTAATCGTTTTGAATGCAGGACAAGTTGCTTTATCAGGCAATAAGTGGGCAGACAAGGAGTATATCTGGCATACAGGATACCCAGGTGGACAGAAATCATTAACAGCTGAAGAATTGCAAAAGAAAGACAGTCTGAGATTGATCGAGCATGCAGTAAGAGGTATGCTTCCAAAAAACAGATTGGGAAGAACAATTCTTAAAAATCTTCATGTTTATGAAGGAAGTGAGCACAAACACGAAGCTCAACAGCCAAAAGTAATTAACCTTAACGAAATTAAATAATTATGTCTATAGTTCACAAGATAGGAAGAAGAAAAACTTCTGTAGCAAGAGTTTATGTGAAACCAGGGACAGGAAATGTTACTGTTAATGGGAAAGATGCAAAAACTTATTTTTGCACAGATGTATTGGTTTACAAAGTAAATCAGCCGTTTTTATTGACTGAAACTGTTGGTCAGTACGATGTTACTATCAATGTAGTAGGAGGAGGAACAACAGGTCAGGCAGAAGCTATCAGACTTGGAGTATCAAGAGCATTATGTGAGATTAACGAGGAGTTTAGAGCTGTTCTAAAACCTGCAGGACTTCTTACAAGAGATGCAAGAATGGTAGAAAGAAAGAAACCAGGTCAGAAAAAAGCAAGAAAGAGATTCCAGTTCTCTAAGCGTTAATATTTTGTATTCAATATTCAGTTTCATCTGTATATTGTTTCGCAAAAACTATTTTATACACAAGTATGCGAGGCATCTCGCTTAGCAGAAAGTAAAAATTGCCCGTTTAGTTTAGCATCTAAACAGTTCTCCCATCAAAGAACATGTTGATTGCGTAACAGCGGAAAGTAAACTAACAAAAAACAAAAAAATGGCAAAAGTTCAAGTTAAAGACTTATTAGAAGCAGGGGTACATTTCGGTCACATGACTAGAAAGTGGAATCCTAATATGGCTCCATACATTTTTATGGAGAAAAATGGTATTCACATCATTGATTTACATAAAACAGCTGTGAAATTAGAGGAGGCTTGTTCTGCTCTTGAAAAAATCACTTCAGCTGGTAAAAAAGTTCTTTTCGTAGCTACTAAAAAACAAGCTAAAGAAGTAGTAGCAAAACACGCACAAGAACTTAATATGCCTTACATCACAGAAAGATGGCCAGGTGGAATGCTTACTAACTTCGTTACTATCAGAAAAGCGGTTAAGAAAATGAACGCTATCGATAAAATGAAGAAAGATGGTACATTCGAAACTTTATCTAAAAAAGAAAGATTGCAAGTAGACAGACAAAGAGCTAATCTAGAGAAGAACTTAGGTTCTATCGCTGACATGGTTCGTCTTCCTTCTGCTATCTTCGTGGTAGATATCATGAGAGAGCACATCGCAGTTACAGAAGCTAAAAAATTAGGTATTCCTGTATTTGGTATCGTGGATACTAACTCAGATCCTAGAAAAGTAGACTTCGTAATTCCAGGAAATGATGATGCTTCTAAATCTATCGATATGATTCTTTCTATCGTTTCTGCTTCTGTAAAAGAAGGTTTATCTCAAAAGAAATCTTCTGAAAAAGCAGCAAAAGAAGAATCTGCTGAATAATAAATCTAGAAGATAGAAATATAAAAACACCTAATTTATTAGGTGTTTTTTGTTTTATCTAAAAAAATGTGTTTAAAGATGTTTTTTTGAAATAAAAAAGGAAAAGAGAATGACACTCTTTTCCTTAAATTTTTGAAATATATAAGTTTTATTAAATAAATAATAAAATCAGCATCTGGGCTATGAAAATCCTCAGAATGGTTACCATCGGATAGACTTGTGCATACGCCTGAACAGGAATATCTGAATCCAAATAAGAAGTACTGAAAGACAGCGCCGCAGTGTCTGTATAAGCCCCACTGATTAGCCCCGATAAGCTTAAAAAATCCAGTTTGAAGTAAAACCTTCCCACTAAAATAATGAAAATACAAGGAACAAGGGTGATGATAGAGCCATAGAATAGCCATAACCAACCATTATAATGAATGAAATTATCATAAAATTTGGCTCCAGCAGTTATTCCTAATGAAGCGAAGAATAAACAAATTCCCAGCTCTCGCATAAAATGAATTCCCCCATTATTGAAATAAGAATAAATAAAACTAATTCTTCCATAACGGCTGATGATAAGGGCTGCTAGTAGAGGCCCTGCGGCAAAACCAAGCTTTATCGGCAGTGGCATAGATGGAACAAAAATAGGTATAGAACCGATTAAAATCCCTAAGAGAATTCCCCCAAATAAGGACAAGAAATCTGGTTTCAGCAGGACTTTTTCTGAGTCACCTATCAGTTCTTTTGCCTTTTGGATAGATTCTTCTTTCCCTACGACACGAATTTTATCTCCATAGAAGAGAACAAGCGAAGGCCTTGCCAGAATTTCTTCTCCAGCACGGAAAATACGAGTGATTTTTAGGTCATATTTTCCGAATAAATCTAGGTCGGATAATTTCTTATGCACCGCAGTTTTTTTGGTCACAAAAAGATTTTTGACCATGATTTCTCCTCCCTCGATGAAGGAATTTGATGAAATTCGCCCTATTTGACTGATGAAAAAGTCAACATCAGGCTCAGTTCCTACAATCATTAGGACATCTCTATCGTTTAGAATTACACCAGATTCAGGAGTGATAACCTCTTTAGTACCGCTTCTTTTTAGGTGCGTAACGATGATGTTTTTATCAATTTCCTTAATAGCTTCACGAATAGTTTTACCCACGAAATGAGGATTTGTAATTCTACATTTCTTCGGAATAATGGGCTGGGAACGATGAATGATTCGCTCTCTGAATTTGACCAATTCTTTCTGTGGGTCTATTTTTAGTAAAACTCTGGCAAGAATAATAGAAAAAATCACTCCCAAAACTCCCATAGGATAGGTGATGGCGTAGCCTATGGCAGGGCTGTTCAGGTGTCTGTCAGGGAACTGTGGGCGTAGTTCATCAATCATGTTTTTTGCGGCTCCTAGGGCAGGCGTGCTGGTCACAGAACCAGATAAAATCCCCACTGTGTTTTCTATTCCTAAATCTGTATTTAGAAATATGATGAAAGCCAATGAAGTGCTGAGAAGAATACCACTCGCGGCCAGAATATTATATTTCAACCCCTGAGCTTTAAAGGCTGAAAAAAATGATGGACCGAGCTGTAATCCAATAGCATAGACAAAGAAAATAAGCCCCAAATCTCTGATGAAATTAGAAATGGAAGCATCCATCCTATAGCCGTAGTGTCCTAAAAAAAGCCCAGCAAACATCACTGCTGAAACTCCTAAAGAAGTGTTTTTAATCTTTAAATTTCCTAAAAATACTCCTAAGCCAATCGTTAAAATCATCACAATTAGAGATTGTATGGCTGTAGGGTTTTCGTTTGGTAACAAAAGTTGTGAAATCCAATCAAGCATCAATTATATATAGTTTCTATCCGTTGCAAATTTAAAGCAAATCTTGAAAAATAAAAAAGACTTAATAACAATAAATTGAACTTTTATTTATATTTGAACTAAAATTTATACATTTGGATAAAATTTAAAATATGAAAGTAAAAGTTTTAGCCTCAGGGTTACTATGTTCAGCAGTGTTTGTAGCTTGTGTTACGAACCCTATGACAGGGCGAAGCAGTCTGCAGTTTCAGAATGACAGCGAACTAGCGCAGATGGCACTTACCCAGTATAGAAATACTTTGTCTAAATCAAAAGTAATAAGCAATACCAATGAAGCAAAACAAGTAAAAAATGTAGGACAGAGAATAAAAAATGCAGCAGAAAGCTATTATAAAGCAATCGGTAGGGAAAAGGCTTTGTCAAGCTATAATTGGGAATTTAATTTGATTGAAGACAAACAAGTCAATGCATGGTGTATGCCAGGTGGGAAAGTAGCATTCTACACAGGAATTATGCCTATATGTAAGACAGAAACAGGTGTGGCTGTGGTTATGGGACACGAAGTAGCCCATGCACTGGCAGGACACGGGAATGAGAGAGTTTCTTCAGCAATGTTGGCTCAAGTGGGAGGAACATTGGTTAGTGGAGCGATTAAGAATAATGCAATGGCATCAGTTTTTAACCAGTTGTATCCAATAGGAGCGCAAGTGGGGCTTCTAGCATATGGAAGAAGGCAGGAGCTGGAAGCAGATGAAATGGGACTTTACCTAATGGCGATAGCAGGGTATGACCCTAGGGAAGCTCAGCCATTCTGGCATAGAATGGAGGCGGCATCTGGTGGAGCAAGACAGCCAGAGTTTCTCTCCACTCACCCAAGTCCAGAGAACAGAAGAAAAGATATGGATAAATACATGCCTAAAGCATTAGAATATTATAGAGCATCAGGAGGAAAATAAAAATTAAATTAAAAAAGATATGAAAAGTTTATCAATAGTAGGAGGGATTTTATTGCTTATCTCAGGAGCATTGTTTTATTATTCCACAGATTTTTTGTTAGAAAAAATCACGATGTCTCACATGATGGGAGTGATGGGAGGAATAGGTATCGGCCTTATCATCGGTGGAATAGTGGGCTATATCAGTAAAGGTTCGGCCATAAGAGAGGAGGAAAAAAGAAAACAGTTTGCCCAATTACAGAAACAAAACAAAGAATTAGAAAAGAAAGTGGAGAACATCAATAATAATGGTTCTTCTAATGTTTAAAGAAATAAAAAAAAGCTCGGGAAATTTCCCAAGCTTTTTTTGTTTAATGATAAAAATTTAAATCTAAAACTCATACCCAACCCCCAGAACTACGAAGCTAGGACGGTTGTCATATCTTACAGTTTCGGAAATGTTGTTGTTGATAAAATCTCTTTGGTCTTTGGAGAAACTTCCTTCGTATCTCGCATTGATGATGAAGTTAGACAATCTAGCCTCTGCACCAACCTGATAGCCAACTGTGAATTTGTTCCCTGCATTTTCTTTGAAATTATTCCATGTATTTTCTTTTGCAAGGTTGTAGGAAGCCACAGGCCCTACGAAAACACCTAAATTATCCGAAATAAGGTTTACTCCGACTAATACAGGAACATCTATTCTGTTGGTTTTTGCTTTCAAAGTCGTGTTTGTTCTTCTTTCAGTGAATGAATTATTAAAAGAAGTGTAATAAATTTCAGGCATGATGAACAAAGGAGTAGAAGGGAGGTTTACTCTAGCCGAAAGCCCAACATTAAACCCTGCACTTTTGCTGCCAGAATCTGTGTAATCTAGTATAGAACTTTTTATTTCAGACCATTTGGAAGAACTTGTATTAAGCAAAACATTCGCTTTTACGCCTATTTTCACTTGTGAAAATCCCATTAATGAAAGCCCTAAAAGAGCCATACTTGAAATCTTTTTCATAATATTTGAATTTAATCTGATAGGACTATAACGGAAATTAAACTTTTTTATTGTTATTTAATAAATATTGTCTCAATTCTTTGAATAATTCGGAAGAATAAACAAAATCTATTAAATACTGGCTTTCTGCATTGATGAGAATATCTTTGTTCCCTTCCCATTCTTTCACACCTTTTCTTAGATATACAATTTTTTCACCGATGGTCATCACCGAGTTCATATCGTGGGTGTTGATAATGGTAGTGGTGTTATATCTTCGGGTAATTTCTTTGATTAGATCATCTATAACTTTTGATGTATAAGGGTCTAGCCCAGAGTTTGGCTCATCGCAGAAGAGGTATTTAGGATTGTTCACGATGGCTCTCGCGATGGCTACCCTTTTCTGCATCCCTCCAGAAATTTCGGATGGATACTTGTGGTCTGCATTTTCTAGATGAACATCGTCTATTACTTCTTTTACTCGTTTTTTCTTTTCGGTATAGGTAAGGTTGGTGAACATATCCAGCGGAAACATGATGTTTTCCTCCACAGTCATAGAGTCAAACAGCGCACTCCCTTGGAATACCGTTCCTATCTCTGCTCTCAGTTCTTGTTTTTGTTTAGGAGTCATTTCTACGATGTTTCGCCCATCGAAGAGGATACTGCCGCTGGTAGGCTCAAAGACATTTAATAATGACTTCAAAAATACCGTTTTCCCAGAACCACTCTGTCCGATGATGAGATTGATTTTCCCTGTTTCCAGCGTGGTGGTTATTCCTTTTAAAATTTCGTTGTCCCCAAAACTTTTCCTTAAATCTACTACTTCTATCATTAGCCTAAGAACATTTGAGTTAAAATTAAGTTAGCGATGATGATGGCTACAATAGTCCAAACTACCGCTTGGGTACTTGCTCGTCCTACTTCCAGTGATCCGCCTTTTACATTATAGCCAAAATATGCAGGAATGGTTGCTATGAGAAACGCAAAAACAGCCGTTTTCATAAAAGCATACCAAATAAAGAAAGTGGGGAAATCCATCTGAACCCCTGTGATATAGTTGGATTCTGTCCAAGAGCCAGTGAAAACTCCCGCCAGATATCCTCCAAAAACCCCCACTACGATACTGATCGCAATGAGCAAAGGATTAAAAACAATACAAGCCAAAATCTTCGGAAGGATAAGGAAGTTAGCCGAGTTTACTCCCATAATATCCAGTGCATCAATCTGTTCTGTCACTCGCATTGTCCCAATAGAAGAAGCGATGTAAGAGCCCACTTTCCCCGCTAAAATCACACTGATAATCGTAGGTGAAAACTCTAAGATGAGAACCACTTTGGTAGCGTGTCCCACATAAGGCAGCGGAATGGGAATAGATGCCGTACTAAAGTTATTATACATCTGTATAGCGACCACCGCCCCCACGAATAGGGAAGTGAATAATACTAAACCAAAAGAATCAACTCCCAAATCGTTGATTTCTCTCATGAAAAGCTTTGAAAAAACCTTGGATTTCTGTGGTTTTCTCAGAACCTTTCCTAAAAGGAGCACATATTCTCCTAAACTTCTGAACATTCTAAACATGATGCAAAAATAATCTTTTTTGTTTAAATTGCACCACCTAAAACATCATTTGTGGCAAAAGTAAAAACAGCATATTTCTGTCAGAATTGCGGAACGCAGTATTCGCAGTGGCTTGGACAGTGCAGGAACTGCGGTTCTTGGAATACTCTGGCGGAGGAAATTGTAGAAAAATCAAAGTCGCCTACCTACCATATTTTGGGTGAAGGAAAACAAAAAGTGGTGACGATAACAGATGTAGAAGTCAATGCCGAACATCGTATAAAAACTCCCAGCGAGGAGCTGAATAGAGTGTTGGGCGGAGGTATCGTGCTGGGTTCGGTTACCTTGATAGGCGGCGAACCAGGGATTGGGAAATCTACACTGCTCCTGCAGCTTGCCCTGAAAATGAAGAAAAAAATCCTCTATGTTTCAGGTGAGGAGAGTGCATCGCAGATAAAAATGAGAGCGGACAGACTTACCGAAATCCAAAATCCAAATTGTTTCCTCTACACCGAAACTTCGGTGGAGAAAATCCTCTCCGAGGCGAAAAAACTTCAGCCAGATTTTGTGATTATAGACAGTATCCAGACGCTTCAGTCCCAGCTGATAGAGAGTTCGCCAGGGACAGTTTCGCAGATTAGAGAATGCTCTTCGGAGGTCATTAAATTTGCTAAAGAAACCAATATTCCGGTGTTTTTGGTGGGACACATCACGAAAGATGGGCAGATTGCAGGGCCGAAAGTCCTAGAACATATGGTGGATGTGGTTCTCAATTTTGATGGCGACAGAAATCACCTTTTCCGATTGCTTAGGGCGAGTAAGAATAGATTTGGTTCTACTTCTGAAATTGGGATTTATGAAATGATTTCAGCAGGATTAAAAGAAATAAAAAACCCTTCCGAAATCCTCATTACTAAAAAATCCGAAGACCTTTCAGGGAATGCCGTGGCAGTTACTTTGGAGGGAAACAGAGCCATGCTTTTGGAAATTCAGGCATTGGTAAGCAGTGCGGTCTATGGAACGCCGCAGCGTAGTTCCACAGGTTTTGACAGCAAAAGGCTGAATATGCTCCTTGCGGTTTTAGAAAAGCGGGCAGGTTTTATGCTCGGAGCGAAGGATGTTTTCCTAAATATCACAGGAGGAATGAAAACGGGCGACACGGCGCTGGATTTGGCAGTAGTGGCGGCTATTCTCTCTTCCAATGAAGATGAAGCGATACCTGATAATGTTTGTTTTGCGGGAGAAATAGGGCTCAGCGGAGAGATTCGCCCTGTTCCGCAGGTGGAGAAAAGGATTTTGGAGGCAGAGAAATTAGGCTACGAGAGGATTTTCATTTCTAAACAAAACAAACTACCTAAAAAAAGCTTTAAAATAGAACTTGTAGAAGTCAGTAAAATAGAGGATTTTCATCAAAGATTATTTTAGGAAGTCGGTGGTTTTTATTGGCTTTATCAACTTTAAATGCAGAATACAAAATGAATTTTTTAGCTCATTCTTATCTTTCTTTTTCCGAGGAACAGCTCATCGGCAATATGATTGCGGATTTTGTGAAGAACAGAGATGTAGCCCGCCTTCCAGAAAGCATACAGAAAGGCATAAAACTGCATAGAGCGATAGATACTTTCACGGATGCGCACCCGCTGATACACGAGGCGAAAGCGCCTTTCCGACCGCTGGTGAGATTGTATTCTGGCGCGTTTGTGGATGTGGCGTTTGACTATTTCCTCGCAAACGATACCACTGAAAATTCCCAGTGCGAGTGGCAGGAGCATTCGCAGAGGGTCTATGCTGTCCTCCGCCGATATGAGGAATTCTTGCCCGAGGTTTTCAAAAAAGTTTTGGATAAGATGCAGCAGGACGACTGGCTCTACAACTACCGAAATGAGTGGGGGATAGAGTACAGCTTTCGGAATGTGGTGAACAAAGCCCAGTTTCTGGACAAAACCACCAATGTATTCCCTGCGTTTTTAGCAAATAAAGATTTCCTCCGTGAGAAATACGAAATTTTCTTCCCTGAAATAAAATCATTCGCGCAGGATTTTGTGGATTAAATAAGAAAAGGTTTTTATTGTATAGAGAAATTTTAATATATATTTTATTTAAAAGTTATAGATATGAAAATAATTGGCATAAAAGTACGCACGACAAATCAAAATGGACAAGCAATGCAGGACATCGGAGGTCTTTGGAATCGGTTTTATTCTGAAAATATCATCAGCAAAATCCCAAATGCAGTGAACAGCAATGTTTATGCTATCTATACAGACTACGAAAGTGATTATACAGGTGAATATACCACGCTTTTGGGACTGGAAGTATCTTCGCTTGATGAAATCCCAAGCGGGTTGGTCGGAAGGGAGTTTCCTAAACAGAACTCTAAGAAATTCCTTGCTAAAGGAGCGATGCCTCAAGCTGTAGCAGAAGCATGGCAGAAAATATGGGAGCAAGATAAGGAGCTAAATAGGCTTTATCAGTATGATTATGAATTGTATACAGAAAAATCTCAGCAAGGCGACCTCTCGGAAGTGGAGATTTTTATAGGCGTAAAGGATTCCAATATATAAAAAGACAATAAATCTAAATTTTAATTCGAATAAAAATTTGACAGCAAAAAATCATGGAAATTTCCTCTGACATACTTGAAAACTATTTTACTGAAGTGCATTTTAAGAAAGATGAATTTCTTACCGAGATAGGAAGTGTTGAAAAATGGCTTTACTACATAGACGAGGGAATTATTCGCTTTTTTTATTATAATCCCACCACACAGAAAGAGACCACTGTAGACATATGCTCTACAGGCGATTTTTGTATGTCTTATGCTTCGTTTGTTAAACAGGAGCCGTCTCTGCTCTCCATGCAGGCGATAAAAAAAGTAAAGGCGTATAGAATAGGAAGGGATTCGCTGGAAAAACTTATTGAAAACCCTGAATTTCTCCAGATAAAAACCCAAATACTAGAAAACCTACTTTTGGAAAAAATGCATCGTGAAGCGCAATTTCTCACGCAATCACCAGAGGAAATATACAGACAGCTGCTGGAAAAAGACCCAAAACTCATTCAGAATGTTCCGCTGAAATATATAGCCTCCTACATCGGTGTAACTCCGCAGGCGCTGAGCCGTATCCGCAAGCGTATTTTTTAACTCAGGTTCATTTTTAATTCATATTTCTATCGTTACTTTGTGTATATAAAGTAATGGATATGAAAATGAAATTAAAAATATTAGTCATGAGTTTATTAATGTTTTCAGGGCTAAAAGTAAATGCCCAAAATGATGATTTCATCCAGTTAGTTACCACAGCCACACAAGCGCCCTCTGGGCATAACTCTCAGCCGTGGCTCTTTGAAATAGGAACAAATGAGATTACGATTTTACCCAACTTCAGCAGGGAACTTCCTGCTGTAGACCCTAACCATCGTGAGTTTTTCATGAGTTTAGGCTGTGCGTTGGAGAATTTATGCATAAAAGCAAGCAGCCTTGGCTATGCTATTCAAGTGAATATTAGTCAAGAAGGTATTATCAAAGTAGGATTACAGAAATCAGAGGCTGTTAGAGCCGATTTGCTTTCGGAATATATTACCAAACGCCAGACTAATCGCTCTGTTTATGATGGGAAGCCAATTCCCGAAGCTGTACTGAAAAACTTGTCGAAAGATTTTAATTCTGATAAAGTCAGTATCCAGATTTTTGATAAAAATACAGAAGCATTCGGTCAGCTGACAGATGCTGTGATGCAGGGAAATACTATACAAATGAACGACCCAGCATTCAAGTCCGAATTGCTCTCGTGGATACGCTTTAATAAGAAACATTCTGAAAGCACTAATGACGGAATTAGCTATGCTGCTCTGGGAGCGCCTAATCTCCCACGATGGATTACAGAACCGATTGTGAAAATGAGCCTTAAAGG
>CAUQMH010000048.1:0-11581 GCA_963519075.1 uncultured Flavobacteriaceae bacterium | reverse complement strand
CTTCTTTTAGCCTGTCTTTATAGGATTTAGAATCTTTAAATTTAAGAATATCGATGCTCTCTACATCTGCATTTAACTCCTTAAATTTAGAATCATCAAAAATAATTTCAAAATATTCCCTGCTTCCTATTCTCACATGGAAGCCATCCTCTGGCGAAACATAGTTATTTGCTCTCAGTTCGTCACTCTCTATTATTTTCCCCGTAGGAGTCTGATGCCAAAGCCCTTTTGGGACATCCTTTTTTTCCTCTGTGGGAGTGCTGATATTTTGTTTCTTTCTTTTGAACCAATCAAATGCTGACATTCTTTATCTTTTAATAATTCTGCAAATTTAAGAAATATTTTTTCTTTAACTCAAAAACTCTGCTGTAACATTTTCCCACGCGGAAAAATCTATGCTTTCATCATTGAAATATTTTTCAAAGAAAGGAATAGCCGCCTCTGGCTCTTCCACAAAAGTTCTATAATGTGTAAAATTCCCTCCGTCATAAACTCTGCTTTCCACTACGAAACTCTGCTCATCCTCAGCCATTTGGACATAGTTTTCACTTTTTTCATCAAAAAGCACTATAAAATCTTCCTCATAAATTCCTGTTGTTATAAGCTCCTTGATTTCATCCCAAGTAAGGGATTCTTCTGTTCTAAATTGTGTGTTTACTAATTTCATAATCTATTGATTTTTAATTTCTTTTATCATTCCCCCAGAGGAGTTTTTGTCTCAAAGTTTCATAGAAACTGACATTTTTCGGGAAAATAAGATTTAAGCTAAAATCCGCCTTTTTCAAAACAAGCTCATCTTCCTCATTCATATGATAAAGCCGAGAATCCAAGCCCAATGAATACAGCGGCAGCCTGCTGGAGACTTTTAGTTTTATTTCCACATTATCTTTTAGGATGATAGGGCGCATATTTAGGTTATGCGGCGCAATAGGCGTAAGAGAAAGATTATCATTCTCTGGCTCTATAATAGGCCCTCCACAGCTTAGCGAGTACGCTGTAGACCCCGAAGGTGTGGCCACTATAAGCCCATCTCCCCAAAACATACTCAGGAATTTGCCGTTAATTTCGGCTTCCACAGTAATCATGGAAGTAGTCTCTTGGCGGGTAATCACCACATCATTCAGCGCATAGGGAAAATCTATCCTGTTTTCGGCTGTTTTCACTTCTATCACCGAACGCTGACTGATATGAGTCTCGCCAGCAAAAATTTTATCAATATTATCAAAAATCTCTTCTTTGCTGAAATTAGCTAAAAAACCGAGTCTGCCCATATTAACGCCCACCACAGGGATTTCCAAATCCTGAATCAGCGTAAGTGCACTCAGAATAGTGCCATCTCCACCGAAAGAAAAGAAATAATCTATTTCACATTTTGCGAGGGAATTTTTATCACTGAAAATATGATAGTTACCTAATAAACTATTCTTTTCTAAAATTTTTTCGTGGAGAAAAATCTGCACATTATCCCTTTTCTCCAGTTCAAGAATAAACTGATGAAGATAAGCCTGAAGCTCATCTCCATTTTTCTGTGAATATATTGCGATGTTTGGCATTAGAATTCAAGGTATTTTTGCATAAATTCGTATCGGCTTTTCAGCAGTTCTTCCTTTTCATCGGTATAGAATTTCTGCACGATGATATAGCCATAGCGCTCAAAGGTCTCATCTATGGAGCTGAGATTTTCATTGCTGATTCTCATCGTCACCCTCACGAAAGCTTCGTTCATCTCCGTAACCAATGCGCCGTAGAATTTTCCGTTGTTGCTTTCTACGATTTGGGCTATTTCCACCATGGAATAATTAGTTCTTGGGATTTCCACCGTAAGCAGTGCCCCTGTCTCCGAAAAAAACGGATATTTGGATAATTCATCTGTGATACTGTCCCAAGCGATATACCCCTGATATTCCTCGTTTTTATTAATTACAGGAATTACATTGGTATTAAATGTATGGAATAATTTCACCCCATCCAAAAGAGTACTTTCATAGAGGATAGAAAACCTATCCATATACGGAAGCAGTTCTCCTAAATTTTTTCTGAGATTTTCCTCCAAGCACTCCTTCATTACTGCGCCCTGAAATACTCCCTCGTTCTCCACGAAAACATGGGTAAAATCAAAATCAACAGCAGTCTGCAAAGCCTCCTCCGCAGTAGTATCTACGCCCAATATGGGAAAATCATTTGCGATATAATTTTCAATTATCATAAATCATAATTACTTCGGTAAAGGTATGAAATTTGATTAAAACTATAAAAACTTTACCTTTGTGAAATTCTAATCAGACATTTATATGAATTCACAAATTCTCTACGAAGACAATCACATCCTCATTATCAATAAAAAAGTAGGTCAGCTGGTTCAAGGCGACAAAACGGGCGACCAGAGCCTTCTGGAACTACTGAAAGATTTCATAAAAGAACGCGACCAAAAACCTGGGAATGTCTATCTCGGCTTGGTTCACAGGATAGACCGACCAACCTCTGGGCTGGTAATCTATGCTAAAACCTCCAAAGCACTCTCCCGCCTGACCCAAATGGTAAAAAACCGAGAAATAAAAAAAACCTACTGGGCAGTGGTTCCCAAAGAGATGATTCCACAGAGCCAGACCCTCACCCACTATCTCAAGAAAAACGAGAAAAATAACAAAGCCATCATCTACTCCCACGAGACAGAAGGAGCAAAAAAAGCCATTCTGAGCTATAATATTTTCAAAACCTTGGATAATTATATGCTGCTGGAAGTGGACTTGCAGACAGGTAGACACCACCAAATACGGGCTCAGCTATCTAAAATAGGCGTACCTATAAAAGGCGACCTGAAGTACGGCGCCCCTCGTTCTAATCCAGACGGCGGAATCAGCCTGCACGCTAGAATGCTGGAATTCATCCATCCTGTGAGCAAAGAACTTATAAAAATAACCGCTCCTGTTCCACAGAATGATGCCATATGGAAAGCCTGCGAAATGTAAGAATCTAATTTTTTTTATCTAAAATAAAAGAGCCACTCACAGAGTGGCTCTTCTATCATCTCAAAATATTTTATTTATCTTAGAATGTTTGAGTTAAAGATAATGATACACGAAGGTTGTCTCCTGTAGCATCTTTTGCTAACTTTTTAAGTTTCCCTTTGTTAGCATAGTCATAGTATCCATAAGTAGTAGAAGTATAGTCAAACTCAAGACCTAGCTTAGTATTACCAGACTTCCACCCCATTCTTGGAGATACTCTCCATGTGCTAACTGGATTTCCTACAGATCCATAAGCATTTGATACAGCGAAAGAAGAGGCATAAAGAACATTTCCAAAGTCTTTATTGTTAAATCCAAAGTCTTGAGAATACCCACCAAAGATACCCCACTCAAAAGATTCAGAAGCTTTTCCTGCAAACTCTGTCCAAAGAGACAATGTAGTACTGTTTTTCAAATCATCTTTTAAAGGATTGTAAGCAACACTTCCTAACTGTAGTAATTCAGATGGGTTTTGTCCATAGTTACCATAGATTTTCCAAGCGAAGTTTTCAGTAAACTGTACTTTTGCATATGCTAAGAAGTCAAATGCAGCAAGAGTTTTACCGTGTGCAGTTTTAGCGTTAGCATCTGTGTTTCTAGTGAATTTAACATTAGCACCGAAACCTCCTACGAATTTTTCATCGCTACCAAACTGTAACTGTGCGTGGAATGCTGGAAGTCCAGATTTAGCAGCATTACCTTTTCCATTTAGTACTAAAGATGTAAAGTCTCTCTCAGTGATAGCAGCAAGGGTAAATCTTGCGTTACCTTTAGTAGAGAATCTGATCTGAGGAGAACGGTTGAATGGCTGGAATGGGCTTCCTGCGTTAAAGTTGTAAGTTCCTGGAGATACATTCGTTACGAACATTGGGTGCCAGTACTGACCTACTAACCACTCTACTCTATCACTAGATAATTTCACATAAGCATGTCTCAACCCGAAGTTGTTAGTTTGCCCGTTATTACCAAAGAAGTGACCTTCGATCAAAGCTTCAGATTTCATTCCGAAGAAATCAGGACCTGTCACTTTTACACCTAATCTTGATTCGATTCCCCATCCGTTGAAATTAGCAACATTGTTTCCTGTTACATTTGGAGATGCTAAATCGATAAAGTTACCTTCTCTAGCTGCAACTACTTGACGAGAGTCAAACGCGAATTCTCCTTTTGCATAACCATAAAGTGTAGCACTTGTTTCTTCCTGTGCTAACCCTACTTGTGCTACTGCCAAAGCAAGTAGCGCCATGATCTGTTTTTTCATAATTGTAATTATTATAATTTAAAGATTTTCTTTCGTTATATTATTTCACATTGCAAAGATATAATATTATTTTATAATTTTTTTAACAAAAAAACTAATATTTATCATATTTCCTGTTTTTTATTCTTTTATACAGATATATATTAAGGTTTATAACCTTATCAAAATTAGCTTTTTACCCTATAACGCTTAATTTGTATATTTATTTATGATTTTTTAACATTTTATAAAATCAGACGCTCAATTATGCTTTTCAAACTTCTCCTTAATCACCAAAAAATCATGCTTTTAGGAAGTCAGAAAAACAAAGTATGATTTATATCATCTTTTAAATAAGGATTTATTATTTTATTTTTGCCTCCGATTTTCAAAAAGGTTTAGTAACTTTGTAGTAGTAAAGATATGTATGATGTTAGGTAATGGTGGATTTTATATTTTTATTAACAAAAAATAGTGCCAATTCAAAAAATAGTATTAAATTGCACCCCAATTGAATAAATCAAATCATCTCAAAATAATTATAAACTTTAAAAATAACATTTAAATAATTATACACAATGGATTTACAAACAGCAAAAAAGAAAGCTACGAGGGTTCTCATAGCTGGTATAATTTCCAACTTCTCTGTTGGGATATTATACACTTGGAGTAACTTGAAGGATGCCCTTCAGTACACTGCAAAAAATGGATTCCAAGACAACACATTGGCCATTGACTCTGCTGATAGATTGTACTCTGCTTGGGGACAGTCTGACCTAGCATTACCTTATGGTATTGGAGGTTTTACTTCAGCGTTTATCGTTGTATTCGCTGGAGCTTGGCAGGACAAAATTGGTCCTACTAAGGTTATCTTGATCGGGGTGTTAATGACAGGGGTAGGAGCTATTCTTTGTAGTTTCTTGACTAACCATCCTTATTTATTTACTTTCGTATTCGCTATGATCGTAGGTAATGGTATCGGATTCGTGTATGCTTGTCCTCGTGCGGCTGCGATGAAATGGTTCCACCCATCTAAAAAAGGGATGATCAACGGTCTTGTAGTAGCAGGATTTGGTCTTGGAGCTCTTTGGTTAGGACCACTTGAAACATTGTTCTTAAAGCAACAAGCGTTCATCTGGACTATCGATTCATTCCCTCACTTATCATTAGAAAACACTTTGAGAGTATTAGGATGTGCTATCCTTGCTATGGGTATCCCAGCTGCATTGAATGTAGTGAACCCTCCTGCTGGATATGAAGTTCCTGAGCCAGAAGTACAAGAAAACAAACCAGTAAAAGAAAACGCTAAAAAAACTGCATCTATCGGAACTGCAGCTATGGCTAAAACTTGGCAAGCTTGGGCATTGTTCTCTATCTATGCTCTATATTGTTCTGCTGGTGCGATGGTTATCTCTAACTCTTCTGACATCATGAGAGTACAGTCTGGACTAAAAACAGGTGAGATTGCTGCTGAGTACGCAGAAGTAGCAACTGCATTACTAGGGGTGATGGTACCAGTAACTTCTATCTCTAACGCTACAGGTCGTGCATTAGGAGGTATGATTTCTGACATCATCGGTAGAAAGAATGTATATTATGTAATCCACACTATCCAAGCAATTAACATGTTCTTCTTCCACACTTATGACACTCCAGTAAAAATCATCTTAGGAACTATCCTTACTTGTGTGGTTTATGGTTCTGTAATGAGTACAACACCATCTCTTGTAGCTGACTACTTCGGTCTTAAAGCTTATGGAGCTAACTATGGTGTAGTTTATACAGGTTGGGGATTATCATTGGTAATCGGGCCTCAAATTGCAGCTTATTCTAACAGATTAGCTGAAGCAGCAGGAACTCCAAAAGAAGCTTACTACTTCGCTTACCACGCAGCTATCGTGTTGATCGCAATTTCATTCGTTCTTGCATTCTTGGTTAAAAAACCTAAATTCAGACAAGAAGATGTTATTGATGATTACATCTTAGGACCAGATGAACTTAAAAAATAATTAAGTTTAATCATAAATAAAGACTCCCAAATGGGAGTCTTTTTATTTTGAGGATATTCTAAAATCATATCAAAAATAAATCTGATGCTATGCCATCCGCAAAGAACCAATGCTTCTCAGGGATTTTGAGATGATTATTTTCTATGAGGAGAATTCCCTGCTGGATTTTAGGCTTAACATCAGCATTAAACCTTTGTATAATTTCATCCGAAAAGTCGTTTTTTATTTTTACTAAATCTACTCCCCAGCTCGTGCGAAGTCCTATCATCAGCATTTCATTATATCTATCTTTTTCGGACAATATTTCTTTTTCTAATGGTAGTTTGCCTTGCAAAAGATCTTTGATGTATAACGAATTGTTAGCAATGTTCCATGCTCGGATCTGCTCTCCATCGTAAGAATGTGCCGAAGGACCAATTCCTAAATAAGGCTTATATTTCCAATAAGAAGCATTGTGTTTAGAATAAAAATCAGGCTTCCCGAAATTTGATATTTCGTAATGGTCAAAGCCATTATTTTTCAAAAAATCTACCATATAGTAGAATTCCTCGTTTTGTGTGTTTTCTTTCGGAGGGCTTATTTTTCCTTTGTTTATCCAGTTTTCAAGGGCTGTTCTTGGCTCTATGGTCAGCGCATAAGAAGAAATATGTGGAACTCCCAGCTCTATGGCTTTATCCAAATTCTGTTTCCAAATCTCAAAATTAGATGTAGGTGCTCCATAAATTAAATCTATACTAATGTTCTGAATACCTGCATCTTGTGCCCTTTTCACCGAAGATTCTGCTTGTGAGGAATTGTGCGCACGATTCATCAGTTTCAAATCTTCATCATGGAAACTCTGTATTCCTATGGAAAGCCGGTTAATCCCAATTTCTGCAATTCCCTTCAAAAATTTTTGGTCTAAATCATCTGGATTTGCCTCCAAGGTAATTTCTATATCCTTCAAAAAATCAAAATATTTCAGAATTTCATCCATCAGCATTTTAATTTCATCCACTTCCAAAATAGATGGCGTTCCTCCTCCGAAATATAGAGTCTCTAAGGTTTTGTTTTTCAGCTCATTATTTCTTAATGATAATTCGTTTTTAATGGCGAAAAGCATCTCATTTTTCAATTTCAAAGAAGTAGAAAAATGAAAATTACAATAACTGCACTTCTGTTTGCAAAAAGGAATATGAATATAAAGCATAAAGAAAAAACTCCCACAACGGGAGAATACATTTCATAAAAGCGAACCTCAAAGGTACACCTTTATTTGCAATAAAAAAATAGTTTTATATGCTTTTTTTAACTTAAATTTGGGATATATAACCTTCTCGTAATAAATGAATTAAATCATAATTTAACCTAAATTTATCTAAAATGAACAAAGAACAAATGTATGCTGCTTGTGAATTTGACAGCAAGGGAAATCTACTATGGGCAGGAGGAACTGCTGAAAAGCCTTGGATAGTATCTACCTATAACGCTGGGATTTTGAATAAAGACTGGGTCGGTGGGAAATCCGCAAAACAAGCCGATATTTTCCGAAAACTGAATGGACTAGACAGCCACATGTCTCCAAAAGCACAGGAAATTATCAATTCTTTGAAAAATCAACCTCTTCATGTAATTGCTGAAAATCAGTTCGCAGTAACAGATTATGCATATCAGTTGTTCATCTCTCCTCTTCTTCCTGAATTGAGAAAATTTTTAGATAGAAATATATTAGATTTACAAAACAATGAGAGTTTTTCCACTGCGGAAAAAAACTGCCAAGACCTCATCAGAAAAGTAGAATTTTCTACGGAATTTGTGGAAACGGTGCGTGTCGCTTTCGAATGGCTGGACAAAAAAAATCCTAATGTCCCTAGGGCAGTCCGCTCTACAGCGCCTTCCGAAGATGGAGGAGAATTCAGCGGAAGTGGAAAATATTCTACTAAACTGCGTCAGTTTGGTTTTGAGGAAGTTCTCAATGCTATCAAAGCATGTTTTGTTTCTCGTTTTAATCGTGGTGCATTGCACTATCAGTTTTCGGCTCCACATGCTTTCGGTGAGGATTTAGCCTCTCTTTCATTTGCGGTAATGGTGCAGGATATGCAACCGAGCATAGATGTGGCGGGAACTATTTTCACAGCTGACACACAGAGCAATCACCCTGGTTTTGTGGAAATTAACTTCACTTACGGACTTGGCGAGGCGGTGGTTTCTGGCAGAGTTTCCAGCGACTCTTGGATTTTTGCAAAAAGACCTTTGAGACTAAAAAAAGATGGTTTAATAGACTTTAAACTTGGTGAAAAACAAGAGTATTTCGATGGAGAATGGCACAAAAACACTCCTGAAAACTCCGCAAAAAAATGTATGTCTGATGAAACCGCTTCTACTCTTTCTACGATAGGAATGCTCCTCGGTGACTTATTCAGAGAGCTGGATGCGGAAAGTGTGGAAAGTGATTTGGAGGCGGCTATTAACTTCAAGACAAATACCATCATCATCACTCAGCAAAGGGCAATTACAACTCTGAAGCACGAGCCTGTGCATAGAAAATTCACTCTCGATGGACTGAATGAAGATGGACAAGAAAACGCTAATTTAGAAAGTACGCTGCTTCTAAAATCAAAAGGGATTAATGCTGGTATTCCAAGTATCACGCACGGAGTTGTAATCTCACTCTTTGGTGAAGGAGCTGAGTTCAAAAGAGATTTTGAGAAGAAATTTAATGAAAAGAAAAAACAAATCACAGATAAATACGGCGACAAAATAGGAGTAATCCTCGTAACTGCGATGACTTACCCATGGATGGAGCCTTCTATGGAACAAACCGTAGCCTGCATCACCACTCGTGGAGGGAAAAATGACCACACTCCTATCTGGTGTAAAGAACATGGCCTGCCGTGTGCTGTATCCGTAAAGGGCGCACCTGAATTCCTAAAAGACAACAGCCTAATCACTTACTATGGCGTGGGAGATACTCCTGCATTCTATGAAGGTCGCCACCAGTATTCTGTAACAGAAACTCAATTAGAAGGGCTAAAACCTTCTCCTATTCCTATCCGTCTGATAGTATCCGATGCGAGTACAGCAAGGTCTGTATGTATGCGCTCTTATTTCCCTTCTCTCAATATTGGTAGAGGTTCTGGACTTGTTCGTTGGGAAATGCTAGCCGCAAAACTTAGAGTACATCCTATGGCGGTGATGAATTATTCTACTTTGGAGAGTGACTTTTTGCAGCTGGTAGGTCAGGGAAGAATGACAAAAGAAGAAGCTGTAAAAACAGCCGAAAGCGTAGCTGAATTTATCCGAACTGAATCTGGCGAGCTTTCTCCTGTGGATTGGTATGTAAAAGCTCTCGCAAGGGAAATTGCTGGAATCGTTTCTCCATACTATACTGATGATATCAATGAACCTATGGTCGTGCGTCTTCCTGACTTTAAAACCAATGAACACGCAGATTTATTAGGAGGAAGAGCATATGAGCCAGTGGAAGAAAACCCAATGCTGGGAGACAGAGGAGCAGGAAAATATTTAGGTGCGTACCAAAAAGCATTTCTTGCCATAGACCTAAAAGCTTTGGCATATGTGATAAATGATATGGGATATACCAATATCCACATAGAAGTTCCTTTTGTGAGAACGCCTGATGAGATGAAAGAAGTTGCTAGATTAGTAAAAGAAAGCGGCATCAATATTCCTCTTCAAATGATGTTTGAACTTCCAGTGAATATTTCTCGCGCGACAGAGTTTTTCAAAGTGTCTGATGGTGGTCAGATAGGGTCTAATGACCTTTTACAACTAGAATTTGGATTAGACCGTTCTGGAGGAGATATTCTTCCTTGGCATATACAACATCTACAATCTAGAATAGAAAACCTCATCCAAGAAAGAAATACTACAAAACCTGAGTTCCATTTAGGGCTCTGTGGTAACCTTCCATCTACCAATCCAGAGTTTGCAAAATGGCTGGTAGATGCTGGAATAGACGAGTTCTCTGTAACACCTGATGCTCTTATTCCTGCCCTGCTGGGAGTAACTGGAGAAACACCCGATGGGAAACAAAACATCACGGTTTATACCGCAGAAGGTGAAGTATTCATAAATGGACAAAAAGCATAAATCAAAAAGAGAGAGACCAAAAATCTCTCTCTTTTATTTTTTAGGAATTAAATATTTTATTTTTAATTCGAAGCTAAATAATTTCTCCATTTTTCAGCAGCTTCCTGCATATCCTTTGGCATCGGACTTTCGAAATACATTTCCTGTTTTGTAGTAGGATGTATAAAGCCTAAAGTATGAGCATGCAGAGCGTGTCTTGGTAATATTTCGAAGACATTTTGGATAAACTGCTTGTATTTCGGCAGATTTTGTCCTCTTAGAGGAATATGTCCCTCATATCTTTCATCATTGAAAAGAGTGTGCCCTATGTGGCGGAAATGAGCCCTTATCTGGTGCGTTCGTCCTGTTTCTAGCTTACATTCTACCCAAGTCATATATCGGAAACGCTCTAAAACTTTATAATGAGTCACGGCATGTTTGCCCACGCTTCCATCCTCATAGACTGCCATCTGCATTCTATTTTTTTCGTGGCGTCCTATGTGTCCGCGGATAGTTCCCTCATCATTTTCTAAATTCCCCCAAACAAAAGCCCAATAGAGCCGTTTGGTTTTTCGTTCAAAAAATTGTTTCGCAAGGAAACTCATTGCATATTCATTTTTAGCAATGACAAGAAGCCCAGAGGTATCTTTATCAATCCTATGAACCAGCCCCACACGGTCTAAATCTGTTTTCAATCCATTTTTCTCAAAATGATAGGCTACGGCATTGACTAGTGTTTTATCCCAGTTCCCAAAACCAGGGTGAACAACGATTCCTGCTTCCTTGTCCACTACCAATACATCATCATCTTCATAAACAATATTGATAGGAATATCCTGAGGAATGATAACATTTTCGCGAGGAGGATGAGCGAGAAGAACCGAAATCTGGTCGTTAGGCTTTACTCTATAGTTCTGTTTCACAGGAACTCCATTGACAACCACATTACCAGCGCGGCAGGTCTGAGAAATTTTATTTCGGGAGGAATTTTGTCTAAAAATCAACAAAAATTTGTCTATCCTGAGAGGTTCCTGATTCTTATCTACAACGATGTTGAGATGCTCATACAGATCACTCCCTTCCTCCAAAGATTCATTGAGAACCTCATCTTCTATAAAATCTTCATTTTCTTCTATCATCTTATTTTCTCTACTCTACTACTACTTTTTTAGGTTTTGGTTTTTCGGCTGGTTTAGTAGTATTTTCTTTAGGTTTTTCCTCTGTTTTTTTAGTATCTTTTTTCTCCTCAGGTT
>CAUQMH010000047.1:0-11731 GCA_963519075.1 uncultured Flavobacteriaceae bacterium | reverse complement strand
ATTACCACTATAAATACAACGGAAAAGAACTACAAGAAAACAGCATGTATGACTATGGTGCAAGGCTCTACATGCCTGACATCGGCAGATGGAGCGCTGTAGATCCGCTGGCAGAAAAGTATCCAGAAACATCACCATATACCTATACACTGAATAACCCAATTAAATTTATAGATCCTGATGGAAGGGATATAGTTTTACCTAAAGGAACTTCGGTAAAAAATACTTATATTATACTAGGAAATCTTCAGAAGTTAACAGATGATAAATTAGTATATTCTACACAAAAAGATGGAACAATTAGAATTAAAATTGCAAGTTTAGGAAAAGGTAATAAAACAGCAGGAACTAGATTAATAAGAAGGTTAAATAGTTCTGATAAAGTGACAACCATAGAAATAGGTAATAAAGGGAATTCAGCAAGAGCTAATAGTAAAAACTGCTTCAGGAAAAACAGATTGGACAAAAGCAATGAACGGAACAGGAGATGATGCAACAGTTAGTTTTAATCCATCTTCGGATCCTTTGATCAAAACAGTTGAACCGAAGACAGGAAATATTTCAGGAAAGAAAAGACCAAATCAAATTGGTTTAGCACATGAATTAATACATGCTGATCATATCAATAATGGTAGTGTTGACTTTACAAAAACAGAACATACATACCAAACTGTTGGTGGAAATATGACCCAAACGCATCCAATAGAAGAATTTAGAACAGTAGGTCTAAAGGGAACAAAAAAAGGCGATATTACTGAAAATCAGATTAGAAAAGAACAAAGTCAAAACCAAAGAGGAGCTTACTAATGAAAAATATAAAAATATTAATCTTATTATTATTGATATTTTCTTGTAACTCACAAGAGAATAATAGAAGACATAAAGAAGATACGATTCTAAAAATAGAATATAATTTTTATCCTTCAAGTGGTGGAAGTCCAATTTATAGAGTTAGCTATTTTAATGAAGAAGTTATTGTTGAAAATTTGGAATATTCTTATATATACAAAGGAAAAATAGCTAAAGATAAAATAGAAGAAATAGAAAATATCATATCAAAATTAAAACCAAATAATGATATAGAACCAGATATTATTTTAGATTCTTGGAGAATAGAATTAATAATTAATGACATAACATATTATAACAAAACAGAAGTTACAAAGGATACCTTGCCAAAAGATATTAAATATCTTTTGTATATATTAATTAAGAACTCAAATGTGGATATAGATCTATATAATTTTTCTTAGGTAAATGATCTAGATACTTGGGAAGTTCTTTCTATATTACGGAAGAATAACCCAGCATACGGAATACATAGCCTTTGGAGAGGTATTTTTTGGTAGAAGGGATACAGGAAGAAATACAAAAAATTTATGAATACAGCTTAAAGGAGAAAATTTAAATAAGTCAATACTATATAACTATGATTTATGGTTTTAATAAATAAAAAACTAATATAGAAATTCTTGTGAGAAAATTTATTTTTATAAAAGGATTCATTAATATGGCTTATAGATAAAGAATATTTTGAATAATACCGAAAGTTTCCTATCAATTCTTTTTTTCCAAAATAAATAAAAAACCCTTATATTCCTTATTATATCTGATATAGCACCACGCTTCTGAAAATTTTTGCTCTGTCAAAATCATATGCCCATCTTCTGGATGTTTTAAAAGAAATTCATAACATTCTTCCTTTTTTTGAATCTGTTCTAAAATTAAAAAATAACCTTGGTCTTCACTATCATTATAATAAATAACACATGGTGTTGGATTTATATTGATTAAGTCATCCATTATCATTGTCTTTCCTGAAACATTATAATCCAATGCTTCTAGTATCGTTTTTATTCTAAATATTGGCCCTTTTTCTTCTAATAAGACATACATTTCTTTTGCTATTTCCCATGAGTCTATATCATCAAAATATTCTATTATGTTTCTCAAACACTTCTGTTCAAATAAATCACTCCCTATCTCTTTCATTTGTTTTTTCTAATTTATTGCTCCTTTTGCATAAAACTCCAACAGCTTGACTTGGTATAAATAATTGTATTTCGCCTGTACTGCCGAACCTTGGGCATTTACATAATTATTTCTCGCTGTATTTAGGTCGTAGATGGATGTTTTCCCTGCCTGATAGCTCTTTTCCATGAAATCCAGCGCCAGTTTTGAACTTTTCTCTGCTTCCACCGCAGATTTATAAACTTCAAAATTATTTTCTGCTGTGTATTCGGCTTTTTGGATATTTTGTAAAAGCTCTTGTTTCTGTTGTTGCAGGTTATTTTTGGCTATATCTTCATTTATTTTAGCCTGTTCTACTTGTATTTTTGTAATTCCTTTGTTAAAAATAGGAATATTTGCGCTAAGCCCTATCTGCTGTCCGAAATTGTCCTTATACTGCTGGACAAAATCCCTGCCGCCTCCGTTATTAAACGAATTGAAATAAAATGTCCCAACGCCCGCACTAGCCGTAATGGACGGAAGGAAACCCGTATTTGCTATTTTTGTCTGCATTTCAGAGGCTTTTATTCTCGCTTCTGCTCCCTTTATCTGCGGATGCCAGCTGTAAGCCTTTTCCAAAATCTCACTTACCGAAAAATCAGTTTTTTCTACATTTTCTGCTACATCCCAGCCCGCTACATCAAAGTCCTTATAATCTTCCAGCTGAAGCAGTAAAGCCAATGAAAACAGCGCGTTTTTGGTATTTACTTCTGCTGATTTCATGTTCTGATATTCCCTTGCCATAGAGGCATTTGCTTCCGCTAAAACCGTTTGGGAAGTTGTCCCTACTTTGGTGGTTATTTCGGCTTTTTCATAGACTTTCTGAGCATTTTCATAGGCAGATTTATTGATATTTTCCACTTCTCTATTCAGCAAAATATTCAAATACTGCTGGGCTATCTGAAGGGAAATATCGCTTTTTATCCTTTCCAAATCATAGGCGCTGGCTTCTACCTCGTACTGGGATTTTTGGATTTGTTTTTCCAGTCGGCTTCCGTTGTAGAGGGTCACACTTGCACCGATGTTCACAGAATTATTAAAATTATCATTCCTGCGGTGGTTCCCGAAAACATCTTGATTTTGCCCAAAATTAGCCGTATTGCTCACCGTTGCCGAAACACTCGGAATACGCTCTTTTTTAGCCGTTTTTAGATTATTTTCCTGATTGGTTTTTTCCAGTCTGCTCTGCTTAATGTGTAGATTATGCTCAAAAGCGTAATGTATACACTCCTGCAATGTCCATTTCTTGCCTTGAGAAAAACCCAAAACAGAAATAAAAACAAGTAAAATTAAAAAGTAATTTTTCATCTTAAATATAATAACTTATCCCAATGACACAATTTGTTTTTCCCACATTCCTTTGTATATAGAATCTCTTGCTAAGAGTTCTTTATGGCTTCCTTGCTCTATTACTTTTCCCTCTTTCATTACCAATATAGTATCAGAATGGGCTATTGTGCTTAATCTATGAGCTATAACAATCATTGTTTTTCCTTGTGCTTTAAACTCGTCTAAAGTTCTTTGTATAATCTGTTCTGATTCTGTATCTAATGCTGATGTTGCCTCATCCAAAATCAAGACTTCTGGGTTTTTGTATAAAGCTCTTGCTATAGCTATTCTCTGTTTTTGTCCTCCTGAGAGCTGAGACCCATTTTCTCCCAAGTAAGTCTGGAAGCCATTAGGGAGTTTTTCAATAAATTCTAAAATCCCAAGCTTTTTAGTAATGTCTATTATTCTCTGCATATTAGGAATATCCTCTCCCAAAGCAATATTATCTATTACATTTCCTGAAAATAAATCTATCTGCTGAGGAACTACTGACACCATTGTTCTTAATGATTGATTAGAAATATATTGTATATCATAATCCCCTATCATTATTTTTCCTTTTTTAAGACTATATAGATTTTGTACAAGTGAAGCTAATGTTGTTTTACCTGAACCACTCTCACCAACAATAGCTGTTGTTTTTCCTTTTTCTATTTCACAATTGAAACCTTCAAATACATCTACTCTGCTGCCATAACTAAAATGAACATCTTTAAACTGAATATTTCCTATACCATCCGCTGTCAATTCTAGTTTATCTGTTGTTTCTTCCCTTTCCAAATCCATAATTTCAAATAATCGGTCTGCGGCAATCAATGCATTCTGAACTGTTTTATTCATTCCTATCAACTGAGATACAGGACTGGTAAAATAGCCTATCAGAGCATAAAAGGATAATAATTCACCTGGGGTTATCTCTCTATCAATAACATACCCTGCACCTACCCAAAGCAGTACTATGGTAAAAATTCGAGATAAAAACTCTGATGAATTCCCAGAAAATAATGCATTAAGAACAGATTTATATATCGTTTTTAAAAGTACTGAGAATTTATTATCTGTTGTATTATTAGCAAAGGTTTCTATTCCAAATTGTTTGATAGTCCGTACAGAGTTTAGTGATTCTACTAAATGAGATTCAAGGTCAGCACTCTCCTCCATCAGCTGTCTCTCTACTTTTTTATTAAGTTTATTCGTTATCCAATAAACCAACAAATAAAATGGAATAACCAAAGCAACTATTAGCGCCAATTTCCAATAATAGGTGAACATCATTGCAAAAGAAAAAAAGACAATGAATACATTCACGAAAATTTGGATTGCTACATCGTTTATAAAAGATCTAATCTTAACAGCATCATTTACACGAGATATAATTTCTCCTACTCTCATCGTATCAAAGAAGCGTTGAGGCAACTTTAATAAATGCTTATAATAGCCCAAAATTAAATGTTTGTCCATTTTTTGTCCTGTCTGCAGAACCAATATGGATTTCATTGAGCTTATAAATATTTGGAATAATAGAATAATTATCATTCCTATGGAAAGAAGATTTAGTAATCTCCTATTTCCATCTATAAGAACATAATCTGTGATTTTTTCAATATAAATAGAAGTAGATAGCCCTAAAACAGTATAAATAACTGCTCCTAATAGTGCTTGAAATAAGATACTCTTGTGAGGTTTTACTAAATTCCAGAAACGAGCATAAACACTTGTTCTCTCATCTTTTTGTTCAAAATATTCATTTTTTTCTAAAATCACCAATACTCCTGTCCATATTTTAGTAAAATCTTCTTCTGAATATTCTTCTAACTTACCATAAGCAGGGTCCATTACTGTAACTTTCCCCTTACTTAATTTATAAATCACAACAAAATGATGTAACTGACCATTAACAATAATATGTGCAATGGCTGGTAATGGAATATTTGACAATGCTTCTATATCTCCTTTGACTCCTTTGGCATTAAAGCCCATTGCTTCTAAGCCCTGAATCATTCCTAAAATATTCGTTCCACGAGTATCAGTATGGCAGATTTGGCGGATTTTTGCAATAGGCATTTTATTCCCATAATGAGCCCCAACGGAAGCCAGACATGCTGCCCCACAATCCTTTATATCATGCTGTTTTATTAGTGTGCCTCTTTTCATTTTTATCTAAAATTAGGATTAAACCAGTCATCTACTCTATCAAATAACAACTGCCATAAGGTTCTATCTATAAGATGGAAACGCCCTGTCAGAGTCATTCCTTTTCCAATATTTCCTTTATATCCGTTTTTTAGCTGTAAGTAGTTATTGTCCATTATGCAACGAACTTTAAAATACGCCTCGCCTGTTTGTGAATTTATTGTTATATTTTGATCAATATCTACAGCTTCACCTGTAAGAAGTCCCCACTGATTATAATTATAAGTGTCTATCTGGAATTTTACTTTTTGCCCCTTATGTATAAAACCTATATCTTTAGGTAAAACTGTGCATTCCACAGTTAAATTTTGCTCAGGAGAAATCTCTCCCAGAACTTGCCCTTGGGTTAAGAAACTTCCTTTTTGAATTCCTGTGAAATTGATCAATCTTCCTGATGAATGAGCTATTATCACATAGTTTTTCTGTTCTTGATTTATTCTTTGTATCTCTGAACCTAAAGATCTTAACTGCCTTTCTGTTTCTCTTTTTTGAGCCTGCCATTGAGCAACTTGTTGTTCCTTGATGTTTGCAATCTGGTTTTGTAGTCCTTTATAATTATAGTAGACTTTATCATAATCTGCACGAGGAAGCACCCCTTGATTATGCAATAATGTTGCTCTTTCTAATTCTTTTTTTGCAAATGATAGTTCTGTTTGTATTTGTGCAATTTTCTCTTGCATTGCACTTACTTCTCTCTGATATTGTCCCGTCTGTAAGCCTGTGAAATTCCCAGAAGAGATTTTTGCTAAATCTGATAATTGAGCTTGATAATCTGCGCTCTGGTTTTGATGCAGTTCTTTCTGGGTATTTAACTGCTCTGCTGTAATTACTAAGAGCGTATCCCCTTTATTTATATTTTGATTATTTTTTTCTAATTTACTTTTAATTACTCTGCCTCCTACCATTACTGTAATAGGAACATTCTCTTGGGCAGATCTTACCACTCCTCTTGCTGATGTAGATACGGGAATTTTTATCAATGGTAAAGCAACAAAAATACCTATTATAAATATCAATACACTTAAATAAATTTTATTTTTGATCATTTTATAATGCTTTTACTTCTTTTTTCTTGTGCAAATTTATACCACACCTTTACTAAGTCGTATAACAGTAATATAACAGGCATGTATAAAAAAATATATATCTGAAAATCAGTAGTATACAGTAATTATTCCTATTAGTATGTAAATAACAATTAATAGAACCAAGAGTTTCTTGGTTCTATTAAAGTTTTGGTTTGATTAAATAGCTCAATATATAGAAAGAAAAGCCTAAAAATAATAATCAAAATTACAACTGATAATAACCCTATTACAGTTAAAGCAAGCATTTTTTCTTGATTTTTGTTATTATTTTTATTGTAGAAAACATTTGTTTTTTCTTCTACTCCTTTCCTTTTTTGCATAAACTTTCTTCTTGTTTATAATTTAATTTAGACAGCGACCTACAGACTCGGCTATTTCTCCTATTATAAGGAGAATTACTACTATATACAAAATCATAGTTGAAACTCTTTTATTCATAACTATCTTTATTTGGCTATCTATGAAAACTAAATACTATACAAAGAACATATAAATAGGAAATAGTATTCATTGTGAATTTACTTTGATTGAACTAACTCTTTTTCTGAGTGTTGCTCATCATATTCTGCTGTCCATTTTCCAAGAATATAGCACCAGTTGACAACTATCACAATAAGAGGTATATATGAATATTTTATATATTTAGCAGGCAATTTTTTCATTATCATATAAATGAATAAGCAAACAAATGTAAACATATATTAAAATTTTATGAATTTATAAATACCCCTTTATATTAACTCATATGAATTAATATAAAGGGGGACTTTGGGTTATTTATTATGTCTCTGGGTGTTTAGTACGCAATACACCAAAAGTAGCGCATGCACCAATACTTCTAAGTACAAGTTCCGCTGCTTAACTTCCTTTGATGATTCTTAAAACATAATGGTTGAGTATCTTATATAGAGCTCTTATATACTGAAAATAGTGATAACAAAATTGATATAATGATCAATGTATATTTTACAATCTTGTTTTTAACAACAGTAGAAACAGCTGTTAAACATAAAGATATTACTACTAACATAATAAATAATTTAATTTTTAAGAATTCACATAATATCCCACAGCATACCCTACTCCTAAAATAGGACTTATAACAGACATTCCTACTCCTATCCAAAAAGATTTAGAAGACATTTTTCCTCCACTAATAGGCTCTAATTCTACTTTTGAATGTTCTACAACATTCATGATTCTAAATATATTTTTAATTTTTTATCCTACATAAGGGTCATTCCCATTATTTTTTAGGATTTCCCCAAAAAAACTTATTACTTTTAAAGGTAGACCAATTGGTCCCGTTTTTGGGAAAATTGCACCCCCTGCAATAATACTTAACTCCTCTTTTGTTAATTGTTCTAATTTCATATTTTTTAATTTAATTAATACTTAATTTTGAATATTATATGTCGTTCTATTTATTACATAGAATTATAAAACTGCTTTATATATAAGTATTTATATATTCTATATTTTTATTGATGACATGTACTGTTACATTGATTATAAAATGAAGTAGCAAGGTATACCCTGTCGCTTTTAATACACTTTTAGTTTTTTCTAATATGTTTAGATAATACATACTGAAAATCACACCTACTAAAAATGTTGTTATTACATATGTTAAGTTATAAAAATGCCCCAATGCAAAAGGAATAGCAGATACAATGATTAAAATAATTCTATTCTCCTTAAAAAAGGTAATTCTTCTAAGAAGGTCTATTATTAATGTACAGCTTATAAGTGTTTCTACTGCTGCTCCGAATAAGTAAAGAATAACTGCCTCTAATAATCCTAAATTTTCCATATCATCAGATGCTGTTTCTTCTGATAAAAATAAGCTTGGAATAGCAAATAATAAAATAACAACTAAAATATAATATACTACGGACTGTAGTAAAATGGAATTTTTAAATCTTAACATTTTTTTATTTTTTTTAAAAGTCTATCCCCTAGATAGATTAGATGTAAATATCCATCTAGGGTAGACTTGAGTTTATACTAAATTATGGATATACTGCATCTGATCCTGCAACAAGATCTTTAACAAATTGTGTATCCCTATTTTTCCACATATATTTAGTAATTTGCCATGTTAATTTAAACCCTGTTCCAATATCAAATCCACCATCGATAGTTTGCAATTCTTGATCATTAAGCTCTACTAAATTTAATTTGTCTAATTTCATTTTTCAAAAATTTTAATTGATTAATTACTTATTTAAAAACACTATTTTTCTCTCATTTTTTTTATGATTTTGGCAAATGGATCATCGATACATCCACCATTCCCATTATCATACACTGAAATTGAAAATTCTCCATTTCCACCTTGAACTTTTATAAGTTCCTCTTTTGTTAAATTTCTCATAACACTCTTTTTTTCTTTTGTTAATTGTTTTAATTCCATTTTTTACTTATTTAATTTATTATTACTTTTTTATTTATTGATCTGATGAAGCTATTTCTCTTATTATGATTATATCCCCTACTTTTATTCCTCGCTTTTTACCTCCATCACCTCCGTAAATTTCTAATAATTCTTGTTGTGTTAGTTCTTTCATTTTTTTATCTATTTTTAAAATTAATTTTTATTTGTTCGTTTTTGACATTGCAAATCTAATACGACTTTCTCCTCTCTCACATAATCTCAACATAATACTAACATGTAAAAACATTATATACTATACTTGTGTAATTTTCATATAATAACATTTTTATGATTTTATGTCACATATAATTTTTTTCTATATTTTTGCATAAATTATCATAGTCTTGGATAATAAAAAAATATATCAAAAAACTTTATTTTTTAAGTGGGTTACAGTAGGAGGAATAGCCTCCATTTTATTTTTACAAATAATATCGCTGTTTTCTATTTATAATAATATGTCTAAGATTATAGAAAGAAATATTAATGATGCTTTTTCTTTATCCATGGAAGAGTATAGAGATCGGGTATTACACGAGAACTATACTAAGGATTTAAAATTTCAAATCAAAAGTTTAAAAAACGAGAAAAATATTAGAGAGGAAAAAGACTACAAATATGACTATACTGGAAAACTTACAATTGATGATGTAATGAATAAGGTAATAGGAATGACTATTGCAGATGAGAAGTATGATTTAGATCTTACTTCTTTAGAAAACATTTTAAGAAAAAATCTTATGAAATCAGAACTTGATATTCCTTTTGGGCTTACTGTATATCCTGTTGAAAAAAAGAATATCCTTGAGCAAAGTAAAAATTTCAAATCTCAAAATTTTGACCATCACTCCTCTCGAATAGAGTTTGATATAAATAGAGAAGTTCAAGCTTCTTTTAAAGATACTCATAAAGTTATATTTGGGAAAATGATATGGTATTTGGTAGTTTCCTTTATTATCTTCATTATTGTTGCTATTTCTTTTGTTTATCAGTTGAAAATCATCATTAGACAGAAAAAAATAGAAAAAATCCGTCAAGACTTTGTGGATAGTATGACCCATGAACTTAAACACCCTCTACAAGGAGCTCTTTCTCTAACTGAAATTCTACTAAATCCATATTTTTCTAATTCTGAAGAAAGGAGAAATGAAGCTATTTTAAAAATTAAAAACAATTTACAAGCCATTAATCTATCCATAGAGTCTATTCTTGAAAAAACTTACTCCGATGATTTAGAATATTCTGCACAGTTAAAACTTAGCAACATAAAAAATATAGTAAATGATATTGTCTCAAATTTATCACTAACATATAGTAATAAACCTATAAAATTTAATGTTTCTTTTAATTTAGCTCAAGAAGAATTCTTATTAGATCCTATACATTTTCCTAATGCTATAAAAAATGTCATAGAAAATGCCATAAAATATTCTAAAGAAAATATTGAAATAAATATTAAGGTATTCAATGATTCTGAACAACTTAATATAGTTATAGAAGATAATGGGATAGGCATTAAGCCCGAAAATATAGAATTAATTTTTGATAAATTTTTCAGAGTCCAGCAAAAAGGCTACGGATTTGGACTCGGACTAAGTTATGTAAAGTGGGTTTGCAAAATACATAAAGGAAAGGTATCAGTAAATAGTGTTTATAATAAAGGCTCTGTCTTTACTATACAAATACCCATATTAAAATAATTTATATGATGAAAAAAATACTTATTGCAGAAAATAATGAAGATTTTTCTTATGTTTTGAAATGGCATTTTGAACAAAAAGAATATGAAGTTTTCACTACAAATACAGGAAGTGGAGCATTAGAACTATATAAAACTATTCTTCCTGATATTATTCTTCTAGATATCAATTTAGATGGAGAAATAGACGGAAAAGATGTAGCTAGGAATATTAGAAGTATAGATAAAAGTACACCTATTATCTTTATGAGTGGAGAAAGTAAATCTCCTAAAGATGTTGTTGAGGGATTTGAAATAGGTTGCAATTTTTTCCTAAAAAAACCTGTTTCTATAGAAGAAATAGAAGCTCATATTTTAGCTTTGGACAACAAAAAGACTATTCAAGAAATATTCAAATTTAATCATTGTATATTCAATACAGATAAAAGATGTATTATTCAAGGGGATAAAAGAGATAATTTATCTGAGAAAGAAACTCTTGTATTACAATATTTAGCAACTTATCTTTCACAAGGAATAGATTTATATGATATTTTAGAAGAAGTTTGGGGGGATACTTCTATGGAAGAATCTTTAAGGAATGTTATAAGTTCTTTAAGAAAAAAAATATCTGATAAAGGGCTTATAATCTCAACTATAAAAAATAAAGGGTATGTATTAGAAGATACTCCTATATAAAATTACCATATAACGACCCTTTTTTGAAACTATAATCCCTCCAAAAAATCCTTTCTAAAAATAGTCCCTTTTTCCGTAATATTTATTTGTTCCCTTTTAAAATAGTTTTTGGAACTGTAAATAATAACAAAACTCAAAATATACATCAATAAAACCTTCAACTTTGATTTATAGATTTTTATAAATTAAATATATTTTCCGAAATATTTGTTTCGGAAATAATCGTTTCCTATGTTTGTGGTATGAAATTTTACAACAGAGAAAAAGAAATCAAAAAACTACTCGAAATTAAAGAGC
>CAUQMH010000046.1:0-11873 GCA_963519075.1 uncultured Flavobacteriaceae bacterium | reverse complement strand
CTATCAGCTATTTCCTTGGTTTCCTTTTTTATTATATCCCTGTTTGGAATGTCAATAGTTTCAAATATAATGTTGTCCTAAATAAAAAGAAGAAAAAATCCAAAAAAAAATAAAAGACTTGATTTTCAAGTCTTTTTTATTTCTAAACGGTCTGTAGATACAGTTTTTCCAGCTCGTTGGCAGAGATTTCATCGGCATTGATTTCAGAAATCAAATTCCCTCGTTTCATAATTCCTATTCGGTCAGCCACTTCTTTTGCCCTAAAAATATCATGCGTCGCCATGAAAATAGTAGTTCCCTCCGATGCCAATTCTTTCAATATTTCAGAAAACTCATTCGATGCCTTCGGATCTAGACCAGATGTAGGCTCATCCAGAAGTAGTACTTTCGCCTTTTTAGCGATGGCAATGGCGATGCCCACTTTTTGGCGCATCCCTTTAGAATAGCCTCCAAGCCTATTGTGATGAGCATCAGCCTGCAGTCCTGCTTTGCTCAGGAAATTCGTAAGCGCCTCATTATCATAATCAAACCCAGCCAAAGAGGAGAAAAATTTAAGGTTTTCTACACCTGTCAGATTAGGATAAAGCAGCACAGTTTCAGGAATATAGGCGATGAATTTCTTGGTCTCATCTGGATGGTCTATCACAGAAATTCCATTGATTTTCGCGACTCCTTCGGTCGGTTTCACAAAACCTAAAAATATATTGATGGTCGTGCTTTTCCCTGCTCCATTCTGCCCCAGAAGAGCAAAAATTTCACCTTTGTTTAGTTTTAAATTTAGATTATTTAAAGCCTTATAATCTCCGTATGTTTTAGATAAGTTTTCTGCAATAAGCATAAAATTCTATATTTTTTTAGTCAATTTTATTCCGATAAACACAAGCAACAATGAGTACAATAAGCCCACAAATAGAGTTTTCCAACTTATGTCCGTATTCTCTGCTGGCGGCTGGTATTTAGGTCTTTTTTCCCAAGGTGTATTTTTGGTCAAAGTTTCCTCAAAAATATAAGGATAAAAAAACTCCCGCACAGCTTTGTGGTGCTTTCTCACCGATGCCAAATATCTCATATGCGCTTCTAAATCCGTATTAACCAAGGCATTATACATTCTCTGCACTCCTACCGTAGGAAGAAACATTCCCAAAGTTTCGGCTTTGTGCTGGCGCTCCATCAGTTTTTGTTCCATTTGTTTGGATGTCGGTTCTGCCTCTTTATCAGCTACATACTGCATCGCATAATACCAGCCCGCTACATAGTATTTCTCTTCTGGAATTTTATATTTTTTATACTCAGGATATTCTTGGTAAAATTTATTCATGGTTACTGATTTGGGCTTATCCCACTTCTCGTGATAGGCCTCCCGCTGGATGAGTGTAGTTTCCATAGCCTCATGAACAGGGGTGGTAGCCGTAATTATCGTATTTCCCAAAGCTGGAAACATCAGACATAGCACAATCCAAATCCCCACAGACAAAATAGCGTTGTAAGTTGAGTTTCTATTCAATGAATTGATAAGCCAAACCACTGCAAACCAAAAACTTACATAAAAAATAGAAATTCCTAAAATAGCAAAAAACACCGCTCCAAAGCCAGCCTTGAAAACTAATGCCGCGATAATCATCAGTATAACGACCAAAGACACCACTATCAGCCACCTTGCGAAGATTTTATAAAAAACAAAACTAAGCGTAGGCACTCCTGAAATCTTTATCATACTCCAGACTCCAGTTTCTCTCTCCTCCGAAATCAAACTGAAACCAAGAGCAATAATCAGCAATGGAAAAAGATAAATAAAAACAAACGACAAATCCAAATTGCCCACCAAAAGAGACAAAGGATTGGTCAGCTCATTATCATAAATCTGCCCTTCTAATGCCAAAATTTTGGTTTTGATATTGTAGTTTAGAATATCCCTCTGCCCCAGAGAAAACGCCGCCCAGCCACTCGGTGGATTATATGTATGAAAAATCATGTAATAAATATCCGTTCCTGCCGTGTTCTCCGCACCTGCAATGTGCAGAATGTGCTCTATACTCTCATTTTCAAGATATTCTATTCTGGAAATATTTTCTTTTTGTTCCTCTATGACCCTGTTTCCATAATAAATTCCGTAAAGCCCAAAGAGAAAAACCACCAAAAACCCGATTTGGAAGGCGTTATTTCTGAAAATATTTTTAAATTCTATGCTTAAAATCCTCTTCATCGTTACAAAAATTTATTACTATTTTTCTGAATATAATTCGCTGCCAAAACCAACACAAACAGCATAAAAACAAACGCTGAAATCCCCAAGATCTGTTCTTTTAGAATTTCATAAGTAGAAAAATGCTGGTATTTGAACGGCGGCATTTGTTTCAGAAGTTCATTATTTATCCTCTGTGTCCGCTCTTTTTGGGATTCTTTATAGTATTTTATTTCCTCCTGCTGAAGTTTGTTTAGATACTGAGTGCGGTTATATCGGTATTTTTCGGCCTGTCGCTGGAAACTTACAGCATCAGAAAAACTACTTCCGCTGAAGCCCATAGACATATTTCTCATCGCCAAATAAGGATTAGCAAAGCCCAAAATTTCGCTTACTTTGTTTTGATTTTGATAAATTTTAATCAGTTCCTCAAATTTTTCCCCAAAAATTTTTGTGGTGATTTTTTCGCCTTCCGCAAAGACCAATCCACCGTAATTTATCGGCAATTCTTCGATGGAACTGACATTATATTTTTTCAAGATTTCTTCTTTCAGTTCCTTAAAATGCTGGTCATCAGGATTATGGCTGTCTCCTTCTTTTTTAATTTGGTTATGAATGGAAATATCAAAATCATTTTTATTCGGTGCTTCATAGATATTTGCGCCAAGTGTCTGCGCGGCTTTCGGAAGAATAAAAACCATTGAAAACCAAATAATTAACAAAACTAATAAAGTAGATTTCGGAGTTTTATTCAATGCCGAAAAAATCACGACTACAAACGAAAAAATCAAAAAATAAACGCTATAAGAAGCCACCAGCAGGAATGCTCTTGGTATAAGTCCCTCTGCATCAGCGCCTGACATCAGCCCTGTGAAAGCAATTCCCAAAATAAGAATTGGAAGAAAATAAGCCATCGTAACGGCATAAATCCCCAAAGTTTTTCCAAAAATAATGTCTTTGTAAGTCGTATTTTGAACCAAAATCAGCTTCAAAACTCCATTTTGTTTCAGCCCAGAAACCGAACCAAAACCAATGAAAATAATGAATAAAGGTAAAATCAGCTGAAAAATCAGAGCCATACTCAGTTCCCCAAACCTCAGGATTCCGTTGGAAAACGAGGCATCACTCATATTCATCGTATTCTGTCTGTGAGCCTCCAAAAAAACAGAGTTCCCCACATAAGAATTTACCCCAAAATCAAAGGCACTCAGAGGATATTTGTCCCGAAAAATCAAATACCCATAATGCGAAACCCTGTGCGGGTGCCTGTCTGGCTGGTTTTCCCACTGCTGGACAACTTCGGACTGGTAGTGTTCCTGCTCCTCATTGTGATGATGGACATTTTCCCAACCGATGTAAGCCGCCAGAGACAAAACAGCAACAATAATGAAAACCAAGTAAATCAGCACTTTCTGCCTATTGATGCTTTTCCATTCTTCCGAGGCGATTAGCTTTACCCTTTTTAAATTCATGAAATTATTTTAAATTCTCAATGAAACTAATATTCATCTCCGCCGAAAGCGCTCCAGCCTTCTCCACAAAGGATTCATAGGAAACAGTATCTCCCTCGCCTGCATTATCCGAAATCGCTCTCAACATCAGAAACGGAACGCCCATAATATGGCAGGTCTGCGCAATGGCACTCGCCTCCATCTCCACAGCCAGCGCCCCTGGGAAGCTTTTTTCTATCCATTCTCGGCGCTGTCTATCGCTGATGAAAGAATCTCCGCTGACTACCAAGCCCTTACGAAGCTGGTCGGTATATTTTCCGCAATGTTCCTCGGCAAGGCTCAGCCACTGCTCATCCGCAAAAAAAGCAGGCGGCATTTTGGCCTGTTGTCCTATTTCGTAGCCGAAAGCCGTGACATCCACATCATGGTGTCTAACCTCCGTAGCCAAGATAATATCATAAACTCTGGTGTCTTTCAGACCTCCTGCTGTTCCTGTATTGATGATTAATTCTGGTTTAAACTGATTGATTAAAAGCGCTGTAGCCACCGCTGCACTCACCTTTCCTATCCCAGACAAAAGCACCACCACCTGATGGCTGCCGATTCTCCCTTCGTGGAAAGTAAATCCAAATAATTCGGTGTCTTTTCTATCTTGTAATTTTTCTCGAAGGAGCTGGACTTCTAGCTCCATCGCTCCGATGATTCCTATTTTCATTGTAATGTTTAATAATTAAAAAAAATTAAGGGCAAAGATAATTATTTTGAAACACTTGACTGGCTTTTCAAGGTTTCTATCAAATTTTTTAGGTGGGTCTCATATTCTTCTGTTGGTTCTAATAAAACATCTATTTAATAACTCTTCTTTTTCATAATCATACAGATCGATTCCAAGCCAGCCTGAACTCCAAAAATAAATTCCACCTTCCAAGATTTTAGATTCTATTATAACTTGGTCTAAATCTCCGAAATCACCATTTTTATAGCTTCTATATGTAATTTTATAATTTAACAAGTCGGGAGAGACTTCTTTTTTAAACCATTCTAATGTTTTTTCCATAACTTATCCTGCAACTATCGGTTTGCTACTTAAAAGAAATACTATCAAGATAGTTTTATTCATAATTTTATAACTAATTTTAAATATTTGACTTACTTTTTAGTATACCATTGTACTTTGAAAATCTTTAAATTTCAGAATACCATCTTTCGTTGTGAAAACATATACATATATATGTTCACCTCCTCCTGAAGAATAAACTACTGTATTAAAAGTCATGGTTATTTTATCACCTGCATATGTGGCTTCTAAGATATCTTTAAACCCACCATTCCAACTATCATATGAATATTCTGCTTTATCATATCCTTGTCTCAATAATCTATTAACATTTATTCTTCCTAAAGTTTCCCTGAAATCACCCATGAAAATCGCATCAAAATATATCTGAAATTCTTTCTCACCAAATCCTTTTCCTTTATATTCCTCCCATTTTTCATAATCCAAAGTCGCATACCAAAAATTATCATTTTTGATAGGAAAATCAAAATATGCTTTTACTCCATCTGGCTTGCCTTTCCGCATTCCTTTTAGGAAAGAAGCAAGCTGTTTTCGCAGATTTCTTTTATGAGATTTTTCTATTTTTGTTTTTACTGGTTTGTTGGCATTCTGCTGATTTACACAACTTAAAAGAAACAACAAACTCAGACCCGTCAAGATAGTTTTTATCCTCATAATTATCTTATTTAACAACACAAATATAATCAAAAAACCGATAGCCATTATAAACTATCGGTTTTCAACAAATTAAATTATTTTTATGAAAAAATCTTGTATCTGTCTTAGAATGTATATCTTACGGTAAACATCACATTTCTCGGTGTTCCTGGGAAAAGTCTTGGATAGTTAAAAGCTCCGAGCCAGTAAGTTTTATTAAAGATATTATTGATATTGAATGACAGCTGCATATCTTTTATCTTGTAATAAACCGCTGCATCTACTATCATATAATCTGGTAAAACTAAGTCTGGTTCCTGCCAAGAAATCTTCTCTGCAGAGTAATTGAGTCCTGCTCCTACTCCCAGATTTTTAAAGAAACCTTCCTTCACATCAAATCTTGTCCACAAGTTGAATGTATGTTTAGGAGCATTGTCCTTTCTATAAGTTCCTCTTTTTTGGTCTGTAACTTTTGAATCATTATAAGCATAACCTGCGTTCACTAACCAGTTTGGCAAAATTCTACCCATTACATCGATTTCCAGACCTTTATTTCTCTCCGTTCCTCCTTCGGTCATCAGTTCATCTACCGCTCCATTATAAACTGTATCATCATAAGTAAGGATATTATTCTGCTTGATATCATAGTAGGCAATACTTGCATGGAGTTTTCCTTCAAGCCATTCTGTTTTTGCTCCAAATTCATACATTCTGGTAGTTTTAGGCTTGAATGCTTCTCTGACATACAGTCCTGTATTCATATCTCTTCTAAAACCATCATAACCAAGATAAGCATCAGTCTGCATCTGGAACCCTTCTATGTAGGAAGCATAGGCATTGATATTTTTGGTAGCTTTATACATCAATCCTGCTCTCACAAGGAATTTATTTTGTTTTACTGTTTCTTCGTTTCTTCGTTTGTAAAAGTTTTTGTCTGTGTACCACTCTTGGCGTAGACCAATATTGAATATCAATCTATTCCAAAGTTCCATTTGATTCATAAAATACGCCGAGTTAGTGGAGAAATACATCGGTGTGGTTTCCTGCATTCTTCTTGCCTGAGGCTGATAGAACCCAGGGTACATCACTCTATACTGCCCTTCTTTGGTCAAATCCCAGTGCGGAATTCTTGGCATTAAAGTTCCTAATGCAGCATTACCTGTATAGTCTCTCACGGTATTGGTTCCACCGTGCCCAACTTCAAACATCACTAAATCATACCCTAAAACAGATTTATTTTTAAAGTTTTCCCCTAGTTTCCAATCGTAGTTTAGATAAGCATTAAAGTTATCTGTAAAGAAATTACTATTACGCTGAACATATCTAAGCTGCACTTTATCTTTTTGTTCTACTCCGTAGGAATTCTTTCCAAAATTATTGTCAGTTCTTAATTCTGTCAAATCTTCGTTCCAGATATGCTTCATATAAGCCATATTGATGCTTAAATTATCCGTAAACTTATGAGTAAGATTCCCCATAAAGTTTAAATCCAATGTTTTGTTGACATCATTGATTGCCCCGATAGCATAAGTAATTGGTGTAGAAGTAAGTGCAGGTCTGTCACCAGGGTTGGCTTTAAAAATAGGCTGACCTCTATCCAGTCTGTTTGAGTTATTACTCATCACAAACTCAAAACTTATGTTTGTCTTTTCATTTGGAACATAGGCAATGGTAGGAGCTATCATATACGCTTTTTTGAACTGTAAATCTCTGAATGATTTTCCATTCTCATACCCGAGATTTAAACGATAAAGCAATGTTTTACTCTTATTCAATGGTCCAGTAAAATCTAATGCTCCAACCACAGTCTGATAACTTCCCACACTCAGACTTACTTCTTTTCTGTCCGTTTTAAGTGGTTTTTTAGTAATGATATTTATACTTCCTCCTGCATCTGTACTAGAAAAAGTCATACTTGCAGGTCCTTTGATTACTTCTACCCTTTCTACATTCATCATCATCGGTTGACTGAAAAATATATGAGAAGTTACCATACCATTCATCAATCTGCTTTCTCTGTATGAAGCCTGCTGTGTAACCCCACGGATAGCATAGTTGTTATAAAAACTGGTCTGTGTAACCCCACTCACATTCTTCACTACATCTCCTAGTCTTGTAACCCCTTTATCTGCGATAAGCTCTTTGGTCACGGTAGTTATCGCTTGGGAAACTTCCATGTTTTTTAGGGCGATTTTAGAAGCAGAGAAAGAATAATCACTATTATAGTCTTTTCTTGCTCTTCCTATGATTTCTACAGTTTGTAGTTTTTTTACTTTTCCGTCTTCTTCCTCGTCTTGTGGTTCGTTAGGATCTGTAGTATTTTTTGCTACAACAGGTTCTGTTGGTTCTGTAGGCTGCTCATTTACAGGTTTTTCTTCAACAACAGGTTGTGATGTAACCATCTGATAAACAATCACATCTCCTAAATCCAAAACTCCATTATCCTCCACTGTAATTTGGTTTTCCAATGGATTTGCTCCTTCTGCTACGATGCTGATAGTGTAACTTCCTCCTTCTGTAAGTGTTACATTAAAAAATCCCGAAGCATCGGTCATAGAGGTCATTTCTTTGTCCCCCTTTTTTAGTATAATGCTGGCATTAGAAACAGGATTGTCATGCTGAACTACCCTACCCTTCACCGTCTGTGAATATCCCATTAAGGACATTAACAAACTCGACACTAATAATACTTTTTTGTTCATAATGAAATATAAAATTTAAACTTATGTTATTTTTTTAAAAAATTATGGCACAAAAGTAATACTATTTTTTATTTTCTTGTTAATTCAAAACATGATTTTTATCATCAATTTTTTAGAAAAGTAACATCTTTACTTTTGTATCATTAAATCAAAATATCTTTTTTAATCCAAAAAAATAAATTCATCATCTTTATTCCGTATATTTGCACAAAATTCATTTATAAATACTAAATCAAAATGAAAAGAAGAGACTTTCTGAAAACAGGTTCATTAGCTGCTTTAGGCGGAATGCTACTAACTCCCTTTGAAGCAAAAGCAAACACTATAAAAGAAGAATTCCGTGGCAGAAAAGCCAAAAATATCATCTTCATGGTAAGTGATGGGATGAGTGTAGGAACGATGATAATGGCTGACATCTACCTGAAAAGAAAAAATGGAAAAAGTTCCAACTGGGTGGGACTTTACGAAGATAATCTTGTCCAAAGAGCATTGATGGATATGGCTTCTGCAAATGCTATCGTAACAGACTCAGCAGCAGCAAGTTCCTCTTGGGGAGGCGGTGTCCGTGTGAATAATGGAAGCCTGAATGTAAGCCCAAATGGAAAGGAAAACATGCCTATTCTTCAGAAATTCAAACAAGCTGGAAAAAAGGTAGGCTGTGTAACGACAGTGCCTATCACTCATGCTACACCAGCAGGATTTTGTGTTACCAGCAAGAGAAGAAATGCTATGGACCACATCGCTGAACAGTATGCAGAACTAAACTTTGATGTGATGATGGGAGGTGGCAGCCAATACTTTGACAAAGACAAAAGAAAGGATAAAAAAGATGTTTTTGATTTATTTGTAAAAAAAGGTTACACCGTTGCAAAAACTAAATCAGAAATGCTGAATGCTCCTAAAAACAAGCCTATTTTAGGAACTTTTGATGAAGATGCTGTGCCTTATACAGTAGATCATTTACGCGATGAAAAAGCATCAAAAAACATCCCTAGCCTTGCGGAAATGGCTCAAAAGGCGATAGACCAGATGAAAGACCACAAAAATGGTTTTGCGCTACAAATAGAAGGAGGAAAAGTAGACTGGGCAGCACACGGAAACGATATTGCGGCTCTATTATTTGACCAAATTGCCTTTGATGAAGCTGTAAAAGTAGTACTGGACTTCGCTAAAAAAGACAAAAATACATTGGTAGTTATTACCAGCGACCACGGAAATGCAAACCCTGGGCTGATTTACGGAGGTAAAACCAATGATAATTTTGACCATTTACAAAAATTCACTCACTCTAACGACTGGATTTTACAAGGAATACATGCTTCCAGCAGCACTTCTTTCGTAAAAGACAGAATTGCAGAGGCTTGCGGTGGTTTCGCTATAACTGATGATCAAGCGAAAGAACTTCTTTCTTATTACAACAATCTTAAAAAAGAAGATGGATTATACAACCATAAAAACCTACCATTCAGAGCTTTAGCAGAGATGCAAAAAGCATACACTTCTGTCGGCTGGATTAGCATGGACCACTCTTCTGATTACACAGAACTTGCAATGTACGGCCCTGGTAGTGAGAACCTTAAATCATTTGTTAGAAATACGGACATGCACAATTTCCTGCTAAATGCCGCACATGTGGAAAATAAGTTTTAATAATAATTAAACTCTCATAATAAAAGTGAAGACGCCTATGCATCTTCACTTTTTATTTTATAAAATTTCAGAAAGTTTTTTTGTGAGATTTCTTCTGGAATACTGCTGGACACTTTGCTGGTTGGCTTCCAAATTCCCAGTTTTCCACTGCTGATAGATTTCTAAAATATAGTTTTTAATTTCTTGATTATCAGCATATCCAAAATGCCTACCTGAGCATGTTTCTTCCAAAATATCGGCTACATCACTTTCTTTTGGCCCAAAGGAAACTATCTTTTTCCCAACTGCCAGATATTCAAATAATTTCCCTGGAATGATTCCCTTGGAAGAATCTCGGTCAAAGTTTGTAATCAGCAGAATATCCGAATTACTCATTTCTTCAACTGCTTTATTATGAGAAAGATAGCCGCATAGATTTACATTTTTCCCAAGAGCAGAGGATTCTATCTTTTGTAAAATTTTATCATCTATCCTGCCCACAAATTTCAGCTCAAAATCTTTTGAAAAATCTGCATTTTCCTCAACCAAAGAATTCAAGACTTCCCAAAGATTTTCAGGATTTCTAAGCTGCTCCAAAACTCCGATATAGCTCAAAGTAAATTTCTCTGTTTTGGATTTTTCTGCAATCAGCTCATTTTCATCAAATCCATTGGTTATGCAGACTGCATTCGCTCCTTTTTTCTTGAAATTTTCAGCATCTGTGGGACTTGTAGCAAGGGTAATATCTGCGTTTTTAAAGACCTTTTCTTCCAGAGTTTGGTGCTTTTTGTCCGCCCATTTTGTCAGTTTAAGATGTTTGTAATACGAAATTTCCGTCCATGGATCTCTAAAATCTGCAATCCATTTCAGATTTGGGAAATATTTTTTAAGCTCCAAACCTATCAAATGAAGGCTGTGAGGCGGCCCAGTGGTCACCAAAGCATCAAAATGATTTTCCTTTAAATACTTTTTCAGATATTCTACGGAAGGTTTTACCCAAAAAACTCGGGCATCGGGAATGAAAAAATTACCTCTGATAAAAACAGATAATTTAGACATAAAAGACTGGTTTTCACCAATATCAAACTGTCCTGATTTAAATTTCTTATTCTTCTTACTGAATATTTCGGCAAGCTGGTAAGGCTCCCATATTTTAGTTTTAATCGTCTCCAAATCAGGAGATAAATCCTTACTCAAACTCTCATCCAAAAGCGGATAAGATGGATTTTCTGGAATGAAAACTGTGGGTTTCCAGCCAAATTCCGGCAGATATTTTGTGAATTTCAGCCATCGCTGAACCCCTGGCCCACCCGCAGGAGGCCAATAATAAGTGATGATAAGGATTTTTTTTCTTACCATTTAGTTTTCAGTATTTTTAACAGCAGTTTTTCTTCTAAATTTCAAAAATCCGCCCACACTCAGCAGCAGGAATATTCCAAATGCACTCATAGAAATCATCTTCCCTTTCTCAATAACTTCTGGCTCAAAGACCATTCTAACTTCATGATTTCCAGCAGGAACGAATACAGCTCTGAGCAGGTAATTAGCCTTGATATAAGGGACTTCCTTACCATCGAGAAGCATTTTCCAGCCTTTCGGGTAATAAATCTCTGAAAACACTGCCAACTGAGGAGTTTTTGACTGAGTTTTGAATTCCAACTGATTAGGCTGATAATTTTTCAGCTCAATCACCGCTGTGCTGTCGCTCTGCAAGTTTTTTCCCTCAAAGTATTTTTGGTCTTCCACTGAAACAACAGCCGTTTTCTTATTATCAATTTCGCCCACCGCTTTTATTTCCTCATTTGGAGTTTTAACAAACTGAATATCAGATACAAACCAAGCATTTCCATTTGCATTAGGATTGATTTCAGCCCTAGGCTCTTGTAGAGAACCTAGCAGAATGTATTTGGTATTCAACATATTAAGAATATTCAGCGTTTTCTTATTGTCCGTTTCAGAGAAATATTCGTTAATCAAATCATCGTATCTGCGCAGTTTTACGGCATGATAACCACCAACAGAAGATTTGAAATAGGAAGTCGTAGTCTCATTGAAAGGACTGATAATAGAGTTGAAAATTCTATAATGCCCCTTGTCTTTCTCCGTCAAAATAGAAAGCATTTTATTCATTTCTGCTTGATCGAGTAATCTCTGCGCTTCAGTATTATTTTCCGCTTTTTCTATCAGATAATCAG
>CAUQMH010000045.1:0-12143 GCA_963519075.1 uncultured Flavobacteriaceae bacterium | reverse complement strand
TCTATATAGTAGTGAGAAATTTAAAACCAGATTTATGGATTTCCCACATGTACTCTATGACAATGGTAAAAAACCTATAAATAGAGAGGCTGTTTATAATAAGATGTTTTCTGTTCCACACCAAGTTTTTGGAGTAACTACTGGAGTAGAAGGCTTAGGCGGAGGAAATGTTTTTGGTATACACCAGCGTTTCTTGCAATATGATGATTATTATAGTCAGCTTAGCCATTGGGCTCTTGAATGTTGGTCTCATGAATTTGGCCATGTGCTAGACTTTAGTCATGATAGTAATATGACCTATAGAGGAGGACCAGACAACAAAGGTTATGTAGATATAGTAATAAGACTATATGGGGATTTATTACGAAATGGAGATATTCCTTTCTGGAAGAATCCTTACAAATAAAAAGCCTGTTAATAAATAGGCTTTTTTTGTTACATTAAAGGATAAACTATTTTAATCCTTTTTTCATTAGTTTTAAAGCCCAGTCATAATGGCTGGAAGTTGCTGAAATAAGGTAAGACCCTAATGAAGTAGAACCAGTCCATTTGTATTTTTTCTTGGTGAAAAGCTCTTCATCGGTATGTTTTTCTATGATAGAAAACACTTTTTCAAATGATTTTTGGAATAAAACAAGGACTTCATCAAGTGAAATATTCTGACAGCTTTCCCAAATTTCTCGGTTGAGTTTCGGTGTATCAGCAAATGTGTAGCCCTCTTTGGGAATGGCAGGTTTTTCGCCTTGCATGCCTATTTTGTACCAATTTAGAAACATTTCATGCCAGTGGTGGAGATGTCCTAAAACATCACGAATATTTCTATTCATGGTGTTTCCTCTGAATTCTTTGTTGGGATTTTCCTGAGCAGAGACAAAGTCTATCAAGTTTTTGAAATTTTTTTGGCTCAGCTGGAGAAGTTCAGTTTTAGAGGTTGGTCTCGGCATGTGAATTTAATTTAAAATTATAAAAAATGCGGTCTCGAAAAGAACCGCATTTTTTAGTTAGATTTATTAATCTTCTTTTTTAGATTTAGTTTGAATTTCTTTCATGAACTCGTCATAAGAGATTTTCTTTTCTGTTTTTTTAGCTTTTTCTAAAACTACACTTCTGATTTTTATTAAAAGAACCTCAGAAGAATATCTTCTCATTTGCTCTCTGTCTCTCAGCATTTCTAGCACATATCTGTGCAGCTCTTGATCACCGATGTGGTGCACTCCGTGAGACATCAGCTGATTTCTGAAAGAAAGTTTGGCATGCTCCAATACTTCCTCGAAATCATACTGAATATTATTAGAAACTCTCAATTTGTTTTCTACCATCTGAGCGATTAGAGCAGATTTCTCGTTTGCTATGATTTGTTTAGCTCTGTCTTCTTCAGTGATTTCTGGATTAGAATACATTACCCATTTTACTAGGAATGCTTCTGGGATTTTTAGGAAATCTTCTTTGTAGATTTGTTCTAAAACTTTGCTTACAAATACAGCTTCAGAATTTTGTTTGAAGAAATCGTCTAATTCAGATTTTACTCTTGCTTTTAGTTCTTCTTCAGATTTGATTTCGTCTTTTCCGTAAACTTTATCAAATAATTTTTGGTTAAGCTCAGCATCTTTTAATTCAAAAATTTCTTGAACTTTCACTTGGAATTTTTCATTTCCTAAATGTGTGATTTCTATATCATGGAAACCTAGCTCTCTCGCAAGTTCGTTTTCATTTGCTTTTAATTCTTCCGCAGAGATTTCTTTAGTTTCACCTACTTTTAGTCCTTTTAGGATAGGGAAAATAGCAGTGTTTTCTTCTGTTGCAGAAAGATATTTAGGCTTGTGTACAGGTTTTGCATCACCTTCCACGATTTCAGTGACTTCAAAGTTAATGTGAGAGTTTTTGGTTGCTTTGTCTTTCACAACTTTTTCTGCAAATCTTTTTTGCATATTTCCTACGCTCTTCATTACTTCTTTGTCTGTAGCTTCTACATCATAATATTCAGCAGCGTATTTAGATAAATCAATTTCAAATTCTGGCTCGAAACCAATTTCAAAACTTACAGAAACCTCCTCAGCATTGAAATCTAATGCCTGTGTATCCTGTGGAATAGGCTGTCCTAGGAGTCTTATGTTGTTATCAGCAACATATTTGTCCAAAGACTCAGAAATCTTTCTGTTGATTTCTTCTAGTGTAACGGCTTCTTCATATTGTTTTTTGATAAGGCTCATAGGCGCTTTCCCTTTTCTGAAGCCAGGTATAGTTGCTCTTTTAGCATAAGAGTTCAGTGCATCATCTACTTTTTCCTTGTAATCTGATTTATTCAGTGTAATTGTAAGTAAAGCACTTACATCATCGTGGTTAGTTCTCGTAACATTCATTTTCCTGAAAATTTTTAAAGTGCAAAAGTACAATTTTTTGTTTAAAAAATCTCTTTTTTCTATGTGAATTTTCTCATAAATCTGTGATTTTATTTTAAGTGTAATAAATACTGATTATCAAGTGGTTATAAATTTAACTAAAATTAACTTGGATTTTTCATTAAATATTTCATGAAAAATAATTATATTTGCAGACCATTTTACGCTATTGGAAAATTTATAGACATGCATGAAAATTGAACAACTCTTATACATTGTTGTATAGGGGATTTCGTATTTTGTGTATGTGTGTAACTGATAAATGGCGGGATGGGAAAAATATTTTGCACTACGCTGTGAAAAGATATACCAGTGTTGCAGTTAGAAAAGGCTGATTTTTAGGATGATGATGGGAAGGGTGTTTCTGATAGCGTGGATACAAAATCTTTCATTGTCATTATTCTCTTGATTTGGTTCTTTTCTGATATTTTTCTGTGAACAAAATATTTTACTAACATTCTTAGAGTTTTTTATGAGCAAATCAAAAACGATGAAAGACACTCAGGGGAATCAGAGGATAGATTTTGCTTCTGCAAGAGGAGTAGAAGTTCCTGATTTCTTGGATATTCAGGTGGAATCATTCAAAGAGTTTTTCCAGCTGGATACATTGCCTGAGGACAGAAAAAAAGAGGGTCTTTATAAGACTTTTCAGGAAAATTTCCCAATTACAGATTCCAGAAACCAATTTGTTTTGGAATTTTTAGATTATATGATAGATTCTCCTCGTTATTCTATCGATGAATGTATCGAGAGAGGGCTTACATATAGTGTTCCGCTAAAAGCAAGGCTTAAACTATATTGTACAGATCCAGAGCATGAAGATTTCGAAACTGTTATCCAAGATGTGTATTTAGGGCCAGTTCCATACATGACGCCTTCTGGGTCGTTCATTATCAACGGAGCAGAAAGAGTAGTTGTTACACAGCTTCACCGTTCGCCAGGGGTATTCTTTGGGCAGACTTATCATGCTAATGGAACTAAACTTTACTATTCAAGAATTATCCCATTTAAAGGGTCTTGGATGGAATTTACTACGGATATCAATAATGTGATGTATGCATATATTGACCGTAAGAAAAAATTGCCTTTCACTACTTTATTAAGAGCTATTGGTTATGAATCTGATAAGGATATTCTTCAGATTTTTGACTTGGCAGAAGAAATAAAAGTAAACAAAGCTAACTTGAAAAAAGTAGAAGGAAGAACTTTGGCTGCCAGAGTTCTGAATACTTGGTTCGAAGACTTTGTAGATGAAGATACAGGAGAGGTGGTTTCTATCGAAAGAAATGAAATCATCCTAGATAGAGAGACTATTCTAGAAAAAGAGCATTTGGATTTGATTCTTGATTCAGGAGTTAAAACTATCTTGTTGCACAACGAAAACAGCAGCGAGTTCTCTATCATCCAAAATACATTACAAAAAGACCCTACAAACTCTGAAAAAGAGGCTGTAGAGTACATCTATCGTCAGCTGAGAAATGCTGATCCGCCAGATGAAGAAACAGCAAGAAAAATCATTGAAAACTTGTTCTTCTCAGAGCAGAGATATTCTTTGGGAGAGGTAGGTAGATATAGATTAAATAAAAAATTAGACTTAAATATTCCTGTTGAAACAGAGGTTCTTACGAAAGAGGATATTATTGCAATCGTTCGTCACTTGATAGAACTGGCTAACTCTAAAGCAGAAGTGGATGATATAGACCACCTTTCTAACAGAAGAATTAAAACTGTTGGAGAGCAGTTGGCTGGTCAGTTCGGAGTGGGACTTTCTAGAATTGCTAGAACGATTAAAGAAAGAATGAATGTTCGTGATAATGAGATATTTACGCCATTGGATTTGGTTAATGCTAAGACATTGACCTCTGTGGTTAATTCATTCTTCGGAACCAACCAGTTGTCTCAGTTTATGGACCAAACGAATCCGCTTTCTGAGGTTACTCACAAGCGAAGACTTTCTGCACTAGGGCCTGGTGGTCTTTCTAGAGAAAGAGCAGGTTTCGAGGTGCGAGATGTCCACCATACTCACTACGGAAGAATTTGTCCGATTGAAACACCAGAGGGGCCGAACATTGGTTTGATTTCTTCTTTGGGATGTTATGCTAAAATCAATAATTTAGGTTTCATAGAAACTCCATATAGAAAGGTTGAAAATGGAAAAGTAGATTACAAATCTGCTCCTATATATCTGAATGCAGAAGATGAGGAAGCGAAAATCATTGCACAGGCTAATATCGACATTAAAGAAGATGGAACTATCCTAACAGAGAGAGTTATTGCTCGTTTGGATGGAGATTATCCAGTGGTAGAGCCAGAACAGGTAGATTTGATAGACATCGCACCGAACCAGATTTCTGGTATTTCTGCATCTCTAATTCCGTTCTTGGAGCATGATGATGCGAACCGTGCATTGATGGGATCAAACATGATGCGTCAGGCGGTACCGCTACTAAGACCAGAAGCTCCTATTGTAGGAACTGGACTGGAAAGACAAGTAGCAAAAGACTCTAGAGTATTGATAAATGCTGAAGGAAAAGGAGAAGTAGAATATGTGGATGCAGATAAAATTGTTATCAAATACGAAAGAACAGAGAATGAAGATTTGGTTTCTTTCGAATCTGCGACTAAAACATATTATTTAACTAAATTTAGAAAAACCAACCAATCTACGACTATCACTTTGAAACCTATCGTGAGAGAAGGAGATAAGGTGGAAAAAGGGCAAGTTCTTTGTGAAGGATATGCTACTGAAAACGGTGAATTGGCATTGGGTAGAAACCTAGTGGTAGCGTTCATGCCGTGGAAAGGGTATAACTTCGAGGATGCTATCGTAATCAATGAGAAAGTAGTTCGTGAGGACTGGTTTACTTCTATCCATATAGATGAATATTCTTTGGAAGTTCGTGATACTAAGCTTGGTATGGAAGAACTTACAGCAGATATCCCGAATGTATCGGAAGAAGCTACCAAAGACCTTGATGAAAATGGTATGATTAGAATCGGAGCGGAGGTAAAACCTGGCGACATTCTTATCGGGAAAATCACTCCAAAAGGAGAGTCTGACCCTACACCAGAAGAAAAACTATTGAGAGCTATCTTCGGTGATAAGGCTGGTGATGTGAAAGATGCTTCACTGAAAGCTGACTCTTCATTGAGAGGGGTAGTAGTTGATAAAAAACTATTCTCTAGAAACATCAAAGATAGAAAGAAAAGAAGCGAAGAAAAACTAAAATTAGAAGAGGTAGAAAACAAATTCCAAAAGGAGTTTGACAGCCTTAGAAATACTTTGCTGGAAAAACTAAATGCTATCGTTGGTGGAGAGACATCACAAGGAGTTAAAAACGACCTTGGAGAGGAAATTATCGGAAAAGGTAAATTTACGATGAAACTCTTGTCTAGCATTGAAGATTACAACACCGTGAGCGGTGCTGACTGGACTGCAGATGAGGAGAAAAATGCATTGGTAAATACCTTGATTAACAATTATAAAATCAAGTTTAATGATTTACAAGGAGTTAAAAACAGAGAGAAATTCACTATTTCTATCGGGGATGAGCTTCCTACGGGAATCATTAAACTAGCTAAAGTTTATATCGCTAAGAAGAGAAAGCTGAATGTAGGGGATAAAATGGCAGGACGACACGGTAACAAGGGTATCGTTTCTAGAATCGTGCGTCAGGAAGATATGCCTTTCTTGGAAGATGGAACACCAGTGGATATCGTACTAAACCCACTAGGGGTACCTTCGCGTATGAATATTGGTCAGATTTATGAGACCGTTTTAGGATGGGCAGGTAAGAAATTAGGATTGAAATTTGCGACACCTATCTTTGATGGAGCAAGTCTAGATCAGATTACAGAATACACAGACCAAGCAGGTCTTCCTAAATACGGAAATACATATCTGTATGATGGAGGAACAGGGGAGAGATTTACTCAGCCAGCTACTGTGGGAGTTATCTACATGCTGAAACTAGGACACATGGTAGATGATAAGATGCACGCTCGTTCTATTGGTCCTTACTCTCTTATCACGCAGCAGCCACTCGGTGGTAAAGCACAGTTCGGTGGTCAGCGTTTCGGAGAGATGGAGGTTTGGGCTCTTGAGGCGTTCGGAGCATCTAATATCCTAAGAGAAATCTTGACTGTGAAGTCTGATGATGTCATGGGTAGAGCGAAAACTTATGAAGCAATCGCAAAAGGTGAATCGATGCCAGAACCAGGTATCCCAGAATCATTCAATGTATTGCTGCACGAGTTACAAGGTCTTGGACTTGATGTAAGACTTGAAGAATAATAGACAAAATGAGATACAGAAACTCAGATTGTATTATGGCTTAAAGTTCTTTTAATCTAAAAAAAATAAAAATGTCAAATAAAAATAAAACAAGTAGATTTAGCAAAATCACGATAGGTTTAGCATCACCAGAATCTATTCTTCAAGAATCCAAAGGAGAGGTTCTAAAGCCTGAAACTATCAACTATAGAACGCACAAACCAGAGAGAGATGGTCTGTTTTGTGAGAAAATCTTTGGACCTGTAAAGGACTATGAATGTGCTTGTGGTAAGTATAAGAGAATAAGATATAAAGGTATCGTCTGCGACCGATGCGGGGTAGAAGTTACTGAGAAAAAAGTACGAAGAGAGCGTATAGGACATATCAACTTGGTAGTTCCTATCGCGCACATCTGGTATTTCCGTTCCCTTCCGAACAAAATCGGATATCTTCTTGGATTGCCTTCTAAGAAGTTGGATATGATTATCTACTACGAAAGATATGTAGTTATCCAGCAGGGGATTGCAAAAAAAGCGGATGGTTCTGACTTTGATGAAATGGAATTCCTTACAGAGGAAGAATACCTAGATGTATTAGATTCTATTCCTGCTGAAAACCAGTATCTTGATGATTCAGACCCAAATAAATTCATTGCGAAAATGGGGGCTGAGGCTATCGAAGATTTATTGAAGAGAATAGACCTTGATGAGCTTTCTTATGATTTGAGACACAAGGCTCATAACGAAACTTCTAAACAAAGGAGAACAGAGGCGCTGAAAAGGCTTTCTGTGGTGGAAGCATTGCGAGGAGCAAACACGAGAATGATAAACCGCCCAGAGTGGATGGTTATGCGTGTGCTTCCTGTTACACCACCAGAGCTTAGACCTCTAGTTCCGCTTGATGGTGGTCGTTTCGCTACTTCGGATCTGAATGACCTTTACCGAAGAGTAATCATCAGAAATAACCGTTTGAAGAGATTGATGGAAATCAAAGCTCCAGAGGTTATTTTGAGAAACGAGAAGCGTATGCTTCAGGAGGCGGTAGATTCATTGTTTGATAATACAAGAAAATCTTCAGCTGTAAAATCTGAATCAAACAGACCACTGAAATCACTTTCTGATTCATTGAAAGGAAAACAAGGGCGTTTCCGTCAGAACTTGTTAGGTAAGAGGGTGGACTACTCTGCGCGTTCGGTTATCGTCGTAGGACCAGAGCTTCAGCTTCATGAGTGCGGTATCCCTAAGGACATGGCGGCGGAACTTTATAAGCCATTCATTATCAGAAAATTGATAGAAAGAGGAATCGTAAAGACGGTAAAATCTGCGAAGAGAATTATCGACAGAAAAGAGCCTGTTGTATATGATATTTTGGAGAATGTGATGAAAGGACACCCAGTTCTTCTCAACCGTGCGCCTACGCTTCACAGACTTGGTATTCAGGCATTCCAGCCTAAGATGATCGAGGGGAAAGCTATCCAGCTTCACCCATTGGTAACGACAGCCTTCAACGCCGATTTCGACGGTGACCAGATGGCGGTTCACTTACCACTAGGTCCAGAGGCTATCTTGGAAGCACAATTATTGATGCTTGGTTCTCAGAATATCTTGAACCCTGCGAATGGTTCGCCTATCACTGTCCCTTCTCAGGACATGGTATTGGGGCTTTATTTCATGACGAAAGAAGCTCACTCTACTGATGATTACAAAGTGAAAGGTGAAGGCCTAGTATTCTACTCTCCAGAAGAGGCAGAAATAGCCTATGCAGAAGGAAAAGCATCATTGAATGCGAAAGTAAAATGCCGTTTGACTTTGAAAGAAAACGGAGAACTTGTAACAAAACTTATCCCAACGACAGTAGGTAGAATTTTGTTTAACCAAATTGTACCGAAAGAAGTAGGATATATAGATACATTATTGACTAAAAAATCGCTGAGAGATGTCATCGGTACTATCCTTGCGGAGACAGATTTCCCTACTACAGTGAAATTCTTGGATGATATGAAAAACCTTGGTTATATGAACGCCTTCAAAGGAGGACTTTCATTTAGCTTGGCGGATATCGTAGTTCCAGAGGAGAAAAAACAAATGATTGCTCAGGCGGTGGAAACTGTAGATGGCATCAAGGACAACTATAACATGGGGCTTATCACCGATACGGAGAGATATAACCAGGTTATCGATGTTTGGACAAATACCAATGCAGGTCTTACAGAGATGATTATGAGCAGAATGAAAACCGACCAAGGTGGATTTAACTCTGTTTATATGATGCTAGACTCTGGAGCGAGGGGATCTAAAGAACAGATTCGTCAGCTCTCTGGTATGCGTGGTTTGATGGCAAAACCTCAGAAAGCTGGTTCTACAGGAGCGGAAATCATCGAAAACCCGATTGTAGCCAACTTTAAAGAAGGTCTTTCTATCCTAGAATACTTCATCTCTACCCACGGGGCGAGAAAAGGTCTTGCGGATACGGCGCTTAAGACTGCCGATGCAGGATATTTGACAAGAAGACTTGTAGATGTGGCTCAGGATGTGATTATTACAGAAGATGACTGTGGTACACTGAGAGGGGTAGAAGTTTCTCCATTGAAGAAAAATGACGAAATCGTAGAAAAACTTTCCGAAAGAATTTTGGGTAGAGTTTCTCTTCATGATGTATATGATCCAGAAACGGATGAACTTATCGTAGCTGCAGACCAGATTATCAGCGAAGCTTTAGCGAAGAAAATAGAAGAAGCTGGAATCGAGACAGTAGAAGTTCGTTCTCCATTGAGCTGTGAGGCTAAAAAAGGTATCTGTGCGAGATGTTATGGTAGAAACTTGGCAACTGGTAAGATGATTCACATGGGTGAAGCTGTGGGAGTTATCGCAGCGCAGTCTATCGGGGAGCCAGGTACACAGCTGACACTGAGAACCTTCCACCAAGGGGGTACTGCGGGGAATGTCTCTGTAAATCCTTCCATCACAGCGAGAAGAGATGGTATCGTGGAAATGGACGAAGTAAGAACCATCACATCAGAGGATGAAAATGGAAACAAAACCGAAGTGGTAGTATCTCGTTCTACGGAATTCCGTTTAGTGGCTGATAATGAAGCAAGAACGCCTATCATGGTGGCAAACATCCCTTATGGTGCGGTTCTTTCTGTGAAGCCAGGTGATAAAGTGAAAAAAGGAGATCTCATCTGTAAATGGGATCCATATAACGCCGTTATCATCGCGGAAACTACAGGTAATATAGAATACGAAGATATCATCCAAGGTAGAACTTTCCAATTGGAAATAGACGAGCAGACAGGTTTTGAAGAGAAAGTAATTTCCGAATCAAGAGACAAAAAAGCCGTTCCTACATTGAGAGTGGTAGATTCTAAAGGTGTAGAACAAAAAGCTTACAACTTGCCAGTAGGAGCCCACTTGATGGTAAATGACGGAGAAAAAATCAAAGCTGGTAAAATCTTGATAAAAATCCCTAGAAAATCTGCAAAAGCAGGGGATATCACGGGAGGTCTACCGAGAGTTACCGAATTGTTCGAAGCGAGAAACCCTTCTAACCCAGCTGTAGTAACAGAGATAGATGGAGTGGTATCTTACGGAAAAATCAAGCGTGGTAACAGAGAACTTATCGTAGAGTCTAGAACAGGAGAAATTAGAAAATATCTAGTGAAACTTTCTAGTCAGATTATCGTTCAGGAAAATGACTTCGTGAGAGCTGGAGATCCGCTTTCTGATGGAGCGATTACACCAGACGATATCCTAGCAATCAAAGGGCCTACTGCGGTTCAGGAATATATCGTGAACGAAATCCAAGAGGTATACCGTCTTCAAGGGGTGAAAATCGATGACAAACACTTTGAAATTATCGTAAGACAGATGATGACAAAAGTGGAAATCGTAGATGCAGGAGATACTCAGTTCTTGGAAGGAAGCCTTGAGCACAAACTAGATTTCATCGAAGAAAACGACAGAGTATTCGGACTGAAAGTAGTGGTAGATGCAGGAGATTCTAAAGAATTGAAACCAGGACAGATGATTACAGCAAGAGAGCTGAGAGATGAAAACTCTAAACTGAAGAGAGAAGATTTACAATTGGTACAAGTGAGAGAAGCTCTTACAGCTACTGCAAATCCAGTGCTTCAGGGTATTACGAGAGCAGCTCTTCAGACAAAATCATTCATGTCTGCGGCATCATTCCAGGAAACTACGAAAGTGCTAAACGAAGCGGCTGTTTCTGGTAAAGTAGATGAACTGAACGGTCTGAAAGAAAATGTAATCGTAGGACACAGAATCCCTGCGGGTACGGGTCTGAAAGACTACCAGAACATCATCGTAGGTTCTAACAGAGAGTTTGAAGATATTAAATAAAAATAAACGAAATTAAAATTTGAGGTTTGAAATAAATTTAATATCTTCACACCTCGAATTTTTAATAATAGTATTAACCAATAAAAAAATAAAATAAAAATGGACAATAATCAAAACCAAGACCCAAACAACATTAACATTCAATTAAACGAAATGGTAGCAGCTGGTGCATATGCTAACTTGGCATTAGTAAACCACTCTCCATCAGAATTTGTTTTAGATTTTATTCAAATCATGCCAGGAGTTCAGCAGGCTCAGGTAAGAAGTAGAGTTATCTTAGCTCCACTTCACGCAAAGAGAGTTCTTGCAGCTATTCAACAAAATATCCAAAGCTACGAACAACAGTTTGGAGAAATCAAAGAAGTTGAGCCTTTCGTATTAGGAGGAAACAACGCTCAGGCTTAAGATTTGTAAGCATAAAAATTGACAATAAATCCCACTCTTTTGAAGTGGGATTTTTGTTTTTGCTAAAAAAGTTCTTACTAATCACTATATTTGTAGTATTATAAAATTACCAAAATGAGAAGAAATTACTCACTATACTTTAGTATTTGGTGTTTGCTGTGTGTTATCCTCGCACCAATTATAGTAGTTACCAATCTTTTTTATTCCAGTTTTTATAATTCAACCTTGGTAGAAATTATTTGTGGAGGGATTTTTGTCACGGCTTATGTATTGTTTCCTTTGTTTTTTATCTATCAGATTATCACGCATATAAGAATCAATTTTATGTATCAGAATACTATGCGAAAGAGAATTAAAAAGAGAACAACGGAATTTACAATCTCTATAATTACTTTTGTGGTGCTGCTTGTCAGTATTTTATTCTATATAGGACTTTATTGGCTGGTGGATAGAGCAGTTACAAATGCTTATAGGAGCGCATAAAGACTTAATAACAATGAATAAAAATATGAAAATAAGACCCATCGTTTCTGGTGAATATATCTTTTTAGATGATTTTCTTTACGATGCTATTTTTATCCCTGAAGGCGTAACACCCCCTAAGAAGAGCATTATCCAACAGCCTGAACTGCAAAAAGCCAATTATGCCTTCAAAATGTATTTAAAGTTAGGTTTTGAAATCATTAAGACCAATGAAGAAGATTATAT
>CAUQMH010000044.1:0-12489 GCA_963519075.1 uncultured Flavobacteriaceae bacterium | reverse complement strand
ACACAGGACATCACTGCGAATATGCGCAAGAGAGGCGGCGGAATCCTGAGCATTAGCCTCATTGACAAAACTGATGAATTAGAGAATTATTATCAAATCAAGGCGAGTTTTGATACCCGAGATTCTATGGGAGCGAATTTCATCAATTCGTGTCTGGAAGTATTTGGAAAAACGCTGAAAGAAGAGATTTTTGAGTCAGAAATCTTCAGCGAAGAAGAAAAAAACTCCCTGCAAATCATCATGAACATTCTATCCAACTACACTCCTGAATGTTTAGTAAGAGCGGAAGTTTCTTGTAAAATAGAAGAATTAGGGAATAATGACGGCATATCACCAGAAGAATTTGCTTGGAAATTCAAACAAGCGGTAACGATAGCAGAGATAGACACCTGCCGAGCAACTACGCATAATAAAGGCATTATGAACGGTGTGGATGCTGTGGTCATCGCAACAGGAAATGACTTTCGGGCGGTGGAGGCTTCCGTACATGCCTACGCAAGGAAAAGCGGTAAATACAGCTCACTAAGCCACTGCACGATAGAAAACGGAATATTTCGATTTTGGATAGAACTGCCTATTTCTGTGGGAGTTGTGGGAGGACTCACGAACCTTCATCCATTGGTAAAATTCTCTTTGGCTCTTTTAGGAAAACCTGATGCAAAGGAACTTATGGGCATTTTAGCAGTGTCTGGCTTGGCTCAGAACTTCGCTGCACTTCGCTCACTGGTTACGACAGGCATCCAAAAAGGACACATGAAAATGCATTTATTCAATATTCTAAACCAACTGGGCGCGAACGAAGAAGAAAAGAAACAAATTTCTGCTACAATGCAAGATAAAACCCTAAGCTACAGCGATATAGCTTTGGAATTAGAAAAACTAAGAAAACAAAAATAATATTATAAAAAAAATCCCCATAAAAGGGGATTTTCTTATTTTTTCAAAACTTCTATATAGTAGTTGTCATCTATTTCCACAGCCTTATCATTAGCCAAAGTGATAGTCTGCCATTCCTGAGTAGGAGCTATATGCGTAGAATGGCTTTTTAGTTTCACAGGCATTCTGAAATTCTTTATCGTATTATTCCAGCGGAATTTCAGCTGATTTCCTTTTTGCTCATATTCCAGCTGTGGGATCTGTGTCGTTCTCAAATACTGATCAAAAACAAGTGAAAAATCTATTCCTGTTTTTTTGCTGATGTAATCTTCTACCTGTTTGGAAGTCACTATTTTATGATAAAAATCTGTATTCATCCCCAGCAAAATTTGTCTGAATTTTTCATCATTATTGATAACCTGTCTGATGGTGTGTATCATATTTGCCCCTTTTATATATTGGTCTGTACTACCTGTTTTTCTCACTCCATATGTGCCTATGATAGGCTGATCATTCAGGATATTTTTTCTAAGTCCCTTTATATAAGTATTTGCTGCGTTTTTGTCCATATAACTTTCCGTGAATAGGACTTCTGAATAAGTCGTAAAAGCCTCATGTATCCACATATCGGCCTTGTCTTGGGCTGTGATATTATTCCCAAACCATTCGTGTCCGCTTTCATGAACGATGATAAAGTCCCAATACAAGCCCACTCCTGTTCCTGACAAATCCCTTCCATAGTAGCCATTCTGATAGCCATTTCCATATGCTACATTACTCTGGTGTTCCATTCCTAAATATGGAGATTCTACCAATTTGTAGCCGTCTTTATAGAAAGGATATCCACCAAACCAATGTTCAAAGGCTTTGAGCATTGGTTTTACCTGCTGGAACTGCTTTTGGGCTTTTTCTAAATTATAATCCAAAACCCAATAGTCCAAAGTTAGCATTCCCCTCTTACCCGAATATTCATCAGAAAAATGAACATATTTCCCGATGTAAGGAACGATATTATATGAGTTTATAGGATTTTTGACTTCCCAAGTAAAGATGTTTTTGTCCTTTTTAACGCTCCACTCTACTAATTTCCCATTTCCTACTCCCACCAAATCTTTCGGAGTAGTGATAGCGAGGGTCATTCCCATATCTGGCTCATCGCCCCAGTATTCTTTTATCGGAAGCCATACACTCGCCCCTATACCTTCGCAGGCTACGGACATCCACGGATTTCCTTTTTCATCTTGTGTGAAAACCCAGCCGCCATCCCAAGGCGCATTTTTAGCAATGATAGGATTTCCGCTAAAATCTATTTCCAAAGTATGCGTCTGTCCTTTTTTAAAACTTTCTTTCGTTTCTAAAAAAATAAAATTACCATCCACTCTTGTAGATTTTACTTTAAAACTAGAGCGAATGCTGTCATACTTCATCGGCTGCTGCAAATCTATCTGAAAAACAGGGTTTCTCACAGACTTTGTTATCTTGAATGTTATTTTATTGCTTCCTTTCAGGCTTTTTTGTTCGTAGCTGGGCTCTACTTTCACATCATATCTCTGGACATCCCAAAAATCACGATATGCAGTATTAGAACCCAAAAGTGTATCTTTTTTTGTAAAATTTTGACCAAAAGCCAAATACACCGAAAACAGAAATAACAATTTTATTATCTTCATAAGTTTAACTTTTTTAAAGGCATAAAGTTATTAAAATTAAAGTTAATTTTTGTATTTTAGCCAAAAGTTTTTGGGATTTTAGACTTTTATATTTTCCCAATTTTTTGAAAATTTTATTAAATCTTTTATTTATGCAAAAATCAAACAAACCCATTGCAGGCTACCATTTATTGATGATTCTTTCAGCTGTAGACCACGAATTTTCACCAAAAGAAGGACTAAAAATACAAGAATATCTGTCGGAAGAATTTCCGTTCAGAATCAATCTGGATAACGAGCTGGAAGTCATCGCTTCCCTGCAGCCAGAGGACTGGAAAGACCATTTCGAGTTCCATGCACGCTGTTTCTATGATGATTCTACCGAGGAGGAAAGAAAAAACTTCGCCGAGTTTGCAAAAACACTTATCAAAGCCGATGAGCAGGTGACTGAGCGTGAGCATCAGTTCTATAAACTGATGAAAACCATCTGGAAAATGGATTAAACCAAGGAAAAAAGCTCGTATTTAAAGTAGAAAATACAGAATTTTATTAAAAACAAAACTAACTGCTATGAAAAGGTTTTGGTCATTTTTACTTATTATTTTGTTTTTAGGATTTTCAGCCCATATGCAGGCTCAGAAAAAAAGTAAGAAATCCTACAAAAAACGCCATAAAACAAAGAAAAGCCCGTCACTTCCCTACAGCTACTATCTTCCTGTAGAACTTCCACATTGCAAGCTTCCCAAAGCTGATGAGGAACTGGATGAGGAACTGGATGAAAGCAGAGATTATCTCATTATACAAGTAGATGAACCGCCCATTTTTGAGGTATGCAAGGATAATATTAACAAGAGAAAATGCTTCCAAGACCAACTGGAACAGCATGTGAAGATACATTTTAACCCAAATAATATTGATGCCGAAAAAAGCAAAGTGTATAAAGTGTATGTAGCTTTCAGGATTGATAAAACAGGCGAAGTGGAGGTGCTTTTCAGCAGAAGTGAAAACGAAACGCTCAAAAAAGAAGCGGAAAGAATTATCAGCCTCCTGCCAAAGTTCATCCCTGCCAAAAAAAGAGGCAAAAATGTGAAAACATACTATATAAAAAGCATTTTCTTTGAAAATAAAAATGTAAAAACAAGTGATAACGAATAAATAAAATAATTATGAGAAAAAATATCGTCGCTGGAAACTGGAAGATGAACAAAAATTTCCAAGAAGCAGAAGCCCTTATGCTTCAGTTAGCCAAGTACAAAAAGAATAACAAAACCAACTGCGAGGTGTATATCGCTCCACCAAGTCTCTATCTCACCACAGCTAAAAATATTTTTGCTAATGATGAAGTGAAAGTCTTTTCGCAAGACATTTCCGAGCACGAAAAAGGTGCCTACACTGGTGAAATTTCCGTAGAAATGATAAAATCTGCTGGACTAAGCGGGAGTATCGTAGCGCACTCCGAAAGAAGACAATACCACAACGAAACCGACAGCCATGCAGCACAAAAAGTAAAAAATCTACTTAATGCAGGGCTTACGCCTATCTACTGCAATGGAGAAACTTTGGAACAAAGAAAAGCTGGACAGCATCTCGATATAGTAAAAAAACAAACCGAAACAGCGCTGTTTGAGCTTTCTGCCGAGGAAATCAAAAAAGTAGTTATCGCCTACGAACCTGTTTGGGCTATCGGAACAGGAGAAACTGCTACGCCAGAACAGGCGCAGGAAATCCATGCTTTCATCCGAAACCTCATCGCTGAGAAATACGGAAAAGACACCGCAGATGAAATCTCCATTCTCTACGGAGGCTCGGTAAAGCCAGACAACGCAAAAGAAATCTTCTCACAGCCTGATATAGATGGCGGACTTATCGGTGGTGCATCGCTGAAAATAGAAGATTTTTCTAAAATCATCGAGGCTTTTAACTAATTAAATTTATACAAAATCCAAGGTGTAGCTGGTAAAACTAAAAAAAGTTCCTGCCGCTACACCATTTTTAAATAAAGCTGAGATTTAAATTAAAAATCGTGGTCTTATCATTAAGTGAATAACCACACTAAAGATTGTTTTACTAAATATATGGAAATACTACTTGCCACGCACAACGAGCATAAAAAAGATGAAATCCAAGAAATTTTAGGCGAAAAATATCATGTCATCAGCCTTACTGATTATCAGCTCTTTGATGAAATCGAAGAAAACGGAACCACCTTTCACGAAAATGCCCTTATCAAAGCTAAATATTGTTTTGAGAAAACAGGAAAGCCAAGCGTAGGAGATGACAGCGGTCTGGTTATCCCAGCTTTGGACGGAAGACCAGGAATTTTTTCGGCAAGGTATGCAGGGAAGCATGATTTTGAGGCAAATATCCAAAAAGTCCTCACCGAAATGCAGGATATAGAAGACCGCAAGGCGTATTTCATCACAGTAATGTGTCTGGTGGATGAAGCAGGCGAAAACTATTTCGAAGGCAGAGTATACGGCACTATTTCCAAAGAAAAAAGAGGCGAAAAAGGCTTTGGATATGATCCTATTTTCATTCCAAAAGGCTATGAAATTTCTTTCGCCGAGATGCCTCCAAAACAAAAAAACAGCATCAGCCACAGGTCTGAAGCAGTGGGCAAATTTTTAAATTTTTTAAATAAGGAATAAAAAAAGAATGACTAAACAGAATTATTCCAACCAATGGCTGAAAGACTTGAAGCTCAGCAGACCTCTCATCATCGCTGGCCCTTGCAGTGCTGAAACCGAAGAGCAAATGCTGAAAACAGCCAAAAACCTGAAAAACAATGAAATAGACTTCTTCCGAGCAGGCATCTGGAAGCCCAGAACGCGCCCAGGTGGTTTTGAGGGCGTGGGAGAAATCGGGCTGAATTGGCTGAAAAAAGTAAAAGAAGTCACAGGACTGAAAACCGCCACCGAAGTAGCCAACCGAGACCATATAAGACTAGCATTGGTATATGATGTAGATTTGCTTTGGATAGGTGCTAGAACTACAGTAAATCCGTTCATTGTTCAAGAAATAGCCGATGAACTAAAAGGAACTGACAAAATAGTACTTGTCAAAAACCCTGTAAATCCTGACCTTGCTCTGTGGATAGGAGCTTTGGAACGGCTGAAAATGACTGGTATAGAGAAACTTGGTGCTGTACATCGTGGATTTTCTTCCTATGAAAAATCTAAATACCGTAACATTCCAGAATGGCAGATTCCGATAGAACTAAAAAATATTTTCCCAAATCTGCCCATCATCTGCGACCCTTCGCACATTTCAGGAAACCGTGAACTGATAGGCGAAATCTCGCAGACAGCACTAGACCTCAATTTTGATGGGCTGATGATAGAGTCCCACTGCTCCCCAGAGAAAGCATGGAGCGATGCCCAGCAGCAGATTACGCCAGAGACCCTTTCGGAGATGCTGCAAAAACTGGTTCTTCGCAGAGAGAATACGGAAGAGATTGATTTTCAGATACAACTAAAAACACTTCGTTCACAAATTGACATTCTAGACGAGCAGCTGCTGGATTTGATAAGAAAAAGAATGGAAATCGCTGACAATATCGGCAAACTCAAAAAACAAAAAAATATATCTGTCCTCCAAAACAAACGCTGGAACGAAATAATAGAACGCATGAAAATCCTCGGAAAAGAAAAAAATCTTTCAGAAGAGCTGATTCTCAGAATATTCAAAGCTATACACCAAGAGTCCATCGACAGACAGGAAGATATTTTATCTAAATAAAAAAAAACGGTAATTCTAAAATTAGAATTACCGTTTTTGTGAATTTTCTAAATGTGTTAATGATTTAAGTTTGATTGAAATAAATCAAAAATTCATCTACCCCAAAAAACCTTTATCAAAACTATCTCTCGCCTCCTCGTATCCTATTTGGAAAATCTCATCCATTTTGCTTTTTTTAGTCTCAAAAGTGCTGTAATTAGAGAGTTTCTGTGAATCTATAAGCCAGTCACAGTAGGAAAATTTATAAGATTCCACTCTGTGAGACAACAGGTCAAACGCCCGATAAGTAACGGATTTTATGGTATTCATCTGTTTTTGTTTCACTTCTTGCGGCGAAGAAAGATAAACGCCTATCATCTTATCACACCTGTCTCGTATGATGTCCGCAGGGAAATTATTAAGGATTCCACCATCACTGTACAGTACCCCGCCGAACATATACGGCGTAGCAATCCCAGGGAAGCTAGAAGAAGCGATGATGGCATCTATCACTCTAGTTTCTTTGTCAAAAATTTTCAGTTCCCCAGTCACAATATCCGTAGCGGTGATGTTTACTTCTTTTCTTAAATCACCTATCTTCATATCCTCAAAAATAGGTTTTAGATATATTTTAAAAACAGCGGAATTAACAAGCCCAGGTTTATTAAATGCAATATGTTTCCAATGAAAAAAATACACCGATTTAAAGAAATCCAAAATCTCCTTTGGTTTTTTTCCTACCGCATAGAGACAGCTCACAATAGCCCCCACACTCGCCCCCGCCAATATCTCTGGTTGGATGCCTTTTTCCTCAAGAAATTTTAGCACCCCTGCATGAGCCACTCCCTTTGTACCGCCGCCAGACAATACTAGTCCTAATTTATTATTCATTTTTATCTTAATAAACTACAAATCTAATAATAATCTCAAAAAACAAAAAAAGACTGTCCATATTTTAGAACAGTCTATATCTTTTTTATCATTCATTAAATATGAATAACCTCTCCATAAGCCGCTGCTACAGCTTCCATCACTGCTTCAGAAAGTGTAGGATGTGGGTGGACAGTTTTTAGGATTTCGTGTCCTGTAGTTTCTAATTTTCTTGCTGCCACAGCCTCTGCTATCATTTCGGTAACGCCTGTTCCTATCATATGACAGCCAAGCCATTCGCCATATTTCGCATCGAAAATTACTTTCACAAAACCATCTGTATCTCCATTCGCAGTAGCTTTTCCACTTGCAGAGAATGGGAATTTTCCTACTTTTATTTCGTAGCCTTTTTCTTTTGCCTGCTTCTCTGTAAGCCCTACTGATGCTATCTCTGGCGTGCAGTATGTACATCCTGGGATATTGCCGTAGTCTATACGCTCTACATCCAGTCCTTTTATTTTCTCCACGCAGGTAATTCCCTCTGCTGATGCCACATGCGCCAGAGCCTGAGTAGGAAGAATATCTCCTATCGCATAATAACCTGGCACGGAAGTTCTGTACCATTCATCCACTACTACTCTGCCTTTTTCAGTTTTAATGCCTACTTCTTCCAGACCGATGTTTTCAATATTTGCTGTAATTCCCACCGCTGAAAGTAGAATGTCCGCTTGTAATTCTACAACCCCTTTCTCAGTCTTCACTTGCGCTTTTACTCCCTCGCCAGAGGTATCCACAGACTCCACAGAAGCGTTGGTCATTACTTTTATTTTTGCTTTTTTAAAGGATTTTTCCAAATGTTTAGAAACATCTTCATCCTCCACCGGCACGATGTTCGGCATGAATTCTACAACCGTAACCTGTGTACCCATCGTAGCATAGAAATACGCAAACTCCACTCCTATCGCTCCAGAACCTACTACTATCATAGATTTAGGCTGTTTTGGAAGGGTAAGCGCCTGTCTGTATCCTATCACTTTCTTGCCATCCTGAGGAAGATTAGGAAGCTCACGAGAACGAGCTCCTGTCGCTAAAACAATATGTTCTGCTGTGTATTCTGTAACTGCTCCATCTTTCTCCACAGCTACTTTCTTACCTGGTTTTACTTTGGCTGTCCCAAAGATAACATCTATTTTGTTCTTTTTCATCAGGAACTCCACTCCTTTGCTCATTTTTTCGGCTACACCGCGGCTTCTTTGGACTACATTAGGGAAGTCAAAACTCGCCTCTACTTTATTTAAACCAAAATCCTCCGCGTGGTTGATATATTTAAAAACCTGCGCCGATTTCAAAAGTGCTTTGGTAGGGATACAGCCCCAATTAAGGCAGATGCCGCCCAAATTTTCTTTTTCTATAATTGCAGTTTTAAAACCTAACTGTGATGCTCTAATTGCTGTAACATATCCACCAGGACCACTCCCGATGACGATAATATCATAATTCATTGTGATTAACTTTTTTGTTTCTGCGAATTTAATGTTTTATTTTGATTCATTCATCAAATTTAAAGATAAAATTATCCTATTTCTGTAAGAGCAATTATCTATACATCAAGTATAAATCGCCCAGAGAAGAATATTTTTCCCCACGGATTGGAATTTTTCATCCAAAACCTTGAAAACATCAGGAGACACCGCTGGACAGCCCCAGCTCTCTGGAACACCGCTGGGATAGGGCTCTTCATCAGGAATGATAGACCAAGGGTGTATCACGATATCTCTTTTGAGGGCGTTGTTATTGGTCGTTTCCTTGCCATAGAGCAGGTATTTCTCCCCAAAACTTGGGCTGGGAACTTTCTTCGTACCAATCCAGTATTTACCGAGTGAAGAGCTATGACTATTCGGCTGGTTGCTGAATGCAGGTTTTTCCTTGGAATAATCCCTCGCCGTGGGCTGGCTGCCGCATCCATGAGTTACCAAAAAACTATCCGTAATTTTGTCTTTTTTAAAATCCCAAATGAACATCCGCTTCTTCCCAGAATGGATAGAATAGTCTATTAACACGAAGAAATCGGTAGAAATTTTATTCTTTTTACAATACAAAAGAGCCTCTTCTGCATATTTTTTGTAATCTGCTGTCCGCTGGGCTGTTTTTTGTGTTTTTATTTCTTGTTTTTCCTTACCTAAACTTTCTGCTCTTGGCATAAAATAAGCACTTCCCAAGAATAAAAGAACCAATGCAAATAAAAATATCTTTAATTTTTTCACTCTTTTATTTTTATACAAAGTTAATCTTAAAAATTGGATTTTAGATTTAAAAACAATACTTTCGCGGAAAATTATGGCACAAACAGCAGAGAAATACACAAAAATCATCAAACAGAAAGCCGAAAAATTTGGGTTTCAGGGATGTGGTATTTCTAAAGCAGGTTTCCTAGAAGAAGATGCCACAGCGCTGGAAAAGTGGCTGAAAGCGGGCTACAACGGCGAGATGGCATACATGGAAAATTATTTTGATAAAAGGACAGACCCTAGACTTCTGGTAGAGGGCGCAAAGTCTGTTATCTCACTGTCTTACAACTATTTTCCTCAATACAAACTAGAAACAGAAAATAATTTCAAAATCTCCAAATATGCCTACGGCGAGGACTACCATGATGTGATAAAAGACATTCTCCGCCAGATGATAGCAGAACTGCAAGAAGAAATAGGAGAATTTGGGTTTAGGGTTTTTACGGATTCCGCGCCTGTTTTAGACCGAGCATGGGCTAGAAAATCTGGAATCGGCTGGGTCGGGAAAAATGCCAATTTGATTACTAAAAAACACGGTTCATTCTTCTTTTTGGCGGAAATCATCTGTGATTTAGAATTAGAAGAAGATAGTGCGACCACAGACCACTGTGGAAGCTGTAGAAAATGCATAGATGCCTGCCCTACACAAGCCATTGTAAATGAACGAATTATAGACGGAAGCAAATGTATTTCTTACGCCACAATAGAGCTGAAAAACGAAATCCCAGACTATTTCGAGGGAAAAATGGATGATTGGATTTTTGGCTGTGATGTGTGTCAGGATGTTTGCCCATGGAATAGATTCGCGACTCCAAATACAGAACCGAAATTTGCCTTAAAAGAATTCAGCCAACTGAGAAAACCCGATTGGCAGGATTTAACCCAAGAAATTTTCTCCGAAATATTCCGAAAATCTCCCGTAAAAAGAACCAAATTCTCTGGGCTGATGAGGAACATTAAATTCGTAGAAAAAACAAAGTCAGACCTAGAAGATTAGGAATAAATCCCATACTATTTTTGTTTAAAATAAAAACACTATTTTTGCGGCTTAAAATTTGAAAGAAATGTCTATTACAAGATTATTCGATATTGCACACAACTCTTTGAAAAAATTCCCAAAAGATGATGTTTTGGCTACAAAATATGATGGCAAATGGGAAAAAATCTCTACTAAACAGTTTGTAGATTTAGGAGATAAATTTTCCAGAGGACTCCTAAAATCAGGCATTACCAAAGGAGACAAAATAGGACTCGTTTCCACTAACAACCGCACAGAATGGTGCATAGCAGATCTGGGAATTTCCCAAATAGGCGCCATCTCCGTGCCTGTTTATCCTACGATAAGTGAGGAGGACTATGTATATATTTTCAACAATGCTGAACTGAAATATTGTTTCGTTTCGGATAAAGATTTGTATGAAAAATTATTACGAGTAAAAGAGCAAGTGCCTTCATTAGTGGGAATTTTCACTTTTGATGAAGTGGAAGGTGCTGCCAACTGGTCAGAAATTCTAAGCCTTGGCGAAGACAATTCTAACCAATACGAAGTGGAAGACCTGCGAGACCTTGTAAATGAAGAGGATATCGCTACCATAATCTACACCTCTGGAACTACAGGAAGACCAAAAGGCGTGATGCTTTCGCATAAAAATATCGTTTCTAATGTGTTTGCTGTGGATAGCAGAATTCCAAAGAAAAAAATAGATTACAAGGAAATAAAAACCCTAAGCTTCTTGCCTATCTGTCATGTCTTTGAACGGGTGGTGTATTTATACTACCTATACAGTGGATTTTCTATCTATTTTGCGGAAAATATCGATAAAATAGGTGATAATATGAAAGAGGTAAAACCTCACTATATGAGCGTAGTACCAAGGCTTTTAGAAAAAGTATATGATAAAATATACAACAAAGGAATCAGCGCTGGGGGACTTAAGAAAATGATTTTCCTTTGGGCTCTGGGAGTGAACAAAAACTATGAGCTGGGAACTCCTAAAAACCTTAAACAAAGAATAGCTGACAGACTTGTTTTCTCCAAATGGAGAGAAGGGCTGGGAGGAAATATCATTACACTGATTTCTGGGTCTGCTGCTCTTTCTAAAAATTTAAATAAAAAATTCCAAGCAGCTGGAATTCCTATCATTGAAGGATATGGTCTTACCGAGACTTCACCTGTAATAGCCGTAAACAGCTTTGAAAAGATGAAAATCGGTTCCGTAGGACAGCCTTTGGATAATCTAGATGTAAAAATCGACAAAGATGGAGAAATCCTCGTAAAAGGACCTTCCGTAATGAAAGGCTACTACAAAAATCCTGAACAAACCAAGGAGGCTTTCTCAGAAGATGGATACTTCAAAACGGGAGACATCGGATATATCGATGATGAAGGATTCCTTATCATTACCGACCGAAAAAAGGAAATGTTCAAGACTTCGGGAGGGAAATACATCGCGCCACAAGTAATTGAAAACATGGCGAAATCATCACGATTTATAGAGCAGATAATGGTGGTGGGTGATGGCGAAAAAATGCCGTGTGCGCTAGTTCAGCCAGATTTCACTTTCGTTAAAAGATGGGCTGAAATCCATAAAATAAACATCGGAACTAAACCAGAAGAAATGGTAAAAAGCACCGAACTAAAACAACGAATAGAAAAAGAAATCGCAAAACTAAACGAAAAACTCGGTAACTGGGAGCAAATCAAGAAAATAGAGCTTACACCAGATGTGTGGTCTGTTGGAAATGGAATGCTCACTCCTACCATGAAATTGAGAAGAAAAATAATCAAAGAAAAATACATTGATTTATACAACAAACTATACGAAAAAGAGGCCTAAAAGCCTCTTTTTATTTTTTTAAAAACTCCATTAAATCCATATAATTCCTCGCATCCACACCATGACCGCTCTGATACTCACGGAAAGAGAAAAACATACTCATATCATACAGCAATTCCACTCCTTTTTTCCCCCATTCCAGCGGGATGACCATATCATTTACCCCATGGGAAACAAAGAAAAACAAATACTGATAAGCCTTTCTATCTAAAAGATTTTTGATGATTTTCTGCTCTGGATAAGCACTCAGAC
>CAUQMH010000043.1:0-12636 GCA_963519075.1 uncultured Flavobacteriaceae bacterium | reverse complement strand
AAACTATCAAAGCGCGCTATCGCGAGGCAGGTTATGACGATTTGCCTCACGAACTTATTACTTTCCTTACCATATTCGACGGCAAGGATATCAAGCGCAACGACGGCTATATGGCTTTTATATACTCACAAAACCTCCCTACTCGCCAAGAGATGCGATACTATGAATCCGACGCAGGGGTTACTGAGCTTATTCCCTTTGGCGATGTCAATGCCGATGAGGTTCTCTGTATCGATAGTGTAGGCAGTGTATGGGGTGTGCTCGACCTTACCTCTTGGGCACCAAGAAAGACCTATTACCATTTCTATGGAGGCGACCTCTATACCGCCCTTGAAAATATCATTAAAGGCAAAGTAGAAGAAACGATTATATGACCTTAAAAACACCATGAAAAACACCCTTTGGCTTTATAAAGATTCTTATCAGATAGAAATAAAAGCGATAGAAGATAAAAACGATAATACTTTCTTTGAAAGGCATTATTTTGCCACTGAAACGGAGGAAGAGCGCACTTTCCATACCCCACAAGTCGCAGTTTATCTTTATCAATCAGAAGAAAAAATTATTAGTGTTCTCCTTGAGGGAGAAGGGTGTACTTGTGGGATAGGAAAAGAAAATGTTCTTTTGGATGATGACAGATTACTCGTAGCTTCTGGTAATATTGTATTTTGTGTTCTCTTACCCTCCTTAGAGCTCCTTTGGCATACGCAGGTAGATATGGCGACTTGCTTTGAGATTGTTCCTTATCAGGATGATTACATTACTCACGGCGAGATGGAGATATCACGCCTTAATAGACAGGGCGAAATCCTCTGGCAGTTCAGTGGGAAGGATATTTTCGTTTCGCCCATAGAGCGTACGCCCTCTTTTACCCTTACTCCAAAGGGAATAGAGCTGGTGGATTTCAATTATGAAAGTTATTTCATTGATTATGATGGGAAACTTTTACGGTAGATAGAAGTCAATTTTTGTGAATCGTTTTTATTTACATTTTTTGACTTTTAATCATAAAAACACTACTTTTGGGACACGCTTAAAAAGAACAATTATGAACATTATTTTAGCATCCACTTCTACACTTTTTGGTGGAAAATATTTAGAATATTTACGAGAAGAACTTGTGAAACTTTATCATGGAATAGATGAGGTTTTGTTTATTCCTTACGCCAGACCCAGCGGAATTTCTTACGAAGAATACACGAACAAGGCGCGCGAGTTTTTCGGAACTATTGGCATAAAAATAAAAGGAATCCACGAATTTGAAAATCCACAAGAAGCCATTGCCTCAGCAAAGGCGTATTTTACAGGTGGTGGGAATACTTTTCTTTTGGTCAAAACTCTTCATGAAAAAAATCTGATGAAGGCTTTGAAAGAAAATGTAGAAAAAGGAAAACCATATTTAGGGTGTAGTGCTGGGAGCAATATAGGCGGGCTTAACATCCAGACAACCAATGATATGCCGATAGTCTATCCGCCGAGTTTTGAGGCTATGGGACTGGTGCCGTTTAATATCAATCCTCATTACCTTGACCCAAATCCAGATTTGAAGCACAATGGCGAAACGCGAGAAACCAGAATCAAAGAATTTTTGACACAAAATAATATCAAAGTGGTAGGTCTTCGCGAAGGAAACTGGATTAGAAGAATTGGCGATGAAATCACAGTGCAGGGCAGCCAGCTCACACGGATTTTTGAGCAGGGAAAAGAGCCTTACGAAATAGAAACAGGAAGTAAAATAGACTAAAAAAACAGAAAATGTCTGTAAAAGAAAAAATAGAAAACCTCCGAAAAGAGCTTCATCAGCACAATTATAATTATTATGTTCTTGATAATCCTACGATTTCAGATTTTGAGTTTGATGAAAAACTGAGAGAATTGCAGACCTTGGAGGCGGCAAATCCAGAATTCTACGACCCAAATTCTCCCACGGTGCGCGTGGGCGGAGAGGTTACCAAGGTTTTTCCTACGGTTTCTCATGAATTTAGAATGTACTCGCTGGATAATTCTTATAACTTTGAGGATTTGGAGGAGTGGTATAACCGAACCAAAAAAATATTAGAAACGGATGAAATAGAATTTGTGACCGAGCTGAAATACGATGGCGCTTCTATTTCCATACTTTATGAACAGGGTAAATTCGTTCAGGCGGTTACTCGTGGTGATGGATTTCAGGGCGATGAAATCACCTCCAATGTGAAAACGATAAAGGACATTCCGCTGCAGTTGTATGGCGATTTTCCAGAAAAATTCTACATGCGCGGCGAGATATACTTGACACGAAAAGCCTTTGATAAAATCAATCAGGAAAGGGAGCAGGAAGGGCTGGATATCTTCATGAATCCAAGAAATACGGCCTCTGGAAGTCTGAAAATGCAGGACAGCACGGAGGTGAGCAGGAGAGGGCTTTCGGCGGTGTTGTATCAGTTTGTGGCACAGGATGTTACAGAAAAAACGCACTGGGAACTGCTCCAAAAGATGAATTCTGTAGGCTTCAAGGTTTCGCAGTACAGCAAACTCTGCAAATCATTGCAGGAAGTGAAAGATTTTATCAATTTTTGGGATAAAGAACGGCAGAATTTAGGTTTTGATATTGATGGTATTGTAATCAAAGTCAATGACCTAAAACAACAGCAGATTTTGGGATATACCGCCAAATCACCACGCTGGGCAACAGCTCATAAATTCAAGGCTGAAAAAGTAGAAACTCAGCTTTTGTCCATTGATTATCAGGTTGGTAGAACGGGAGTCATCACGCCAGTTGCCAATCTGTCACCAGTGCTTTTGGCGGGAACTATTGTGAAACGGGCATCTCTTCATAATGAGGATATTATCAAGAAATTGGATTTGCACGAAAATGATTTTGTATATGTAGAAAAAGGTGGCGAAATCATCCCTAAAATAGTAGGCGTAAATACCGAAAAAAGGGAAGCAATGTCTCCACAGATTAACTATATAACCCGCTGTCCAGAGTGCGATACGGAGCTGATAAAAGAAGAAAGCCAAGCGCTTCACTTCTGCCCGAATGAAATCCATTGCCCTCCACAGGTGGTTGGTAAAATGATACATTTCGTTTCCAGAAAGGCTTTGAATATAGAAAATTTGGGTTCGGAGACTATAGAACAGCTCTATCGTGAAGGTTTGATAGAAACGGTGGCTGATTTTTATACCTTGAAAAAAGAACAGCTCTTGCCTCTGGAAAGAATGGCTGAAAAATCTGCACAGAACATCATCGACGGGATAGAAAAATCAAAGCAAATTCCTTTTGAAAGGGTGCTTTATGGCATTGGGATAAAACACATCGGTGAGACCATTGCTAAGAAATTGGTTAAGAATTTTGGTTCGATAGAAGAACTCAGCAGGGCGAGCGTGGAGGAACTCATCCAAGTGGAAGATATAGGCGATAAAATAGCTGAAAGTATCGCGGTATTCTTTTCTAATGAAGAAAACAGAAAGCTGATAGAAAGGCTAAAAGAGTATGGAATCCAGCTGGAAAGAGGCGAAGTATCCACGGAGATATTGTCAGATAATTTAGCAGGGAAAACATTTTTGTTTACAGGGAAATTATCTCTTTTTACCCGCGAACAGGCGGAAGAAATGGTAGAAAAACATGGCGGAAGAAATATCTCTGCAGTGTCCAAAAACTTGAATTATTTAGTAGTAGGAGAGAAAGCAGGAAGCAAACTCAAGAAGGCGCAGGAGATAGGCACGATTACCATTCTAGATGAGCAGGAATTTTTAAAAATGATGGAATAAAAAAAGGAACTCTATTTTAGAGTTCCTTTTTTTATAGAAATATTTAGATTATTTCTTCTTTCTAGCAACTGGCTTTCTGTGAGCAGTTTTTCCTTTTTTAGCTCCTACGGATTTTTTTGCAGTAGCTTTTTTAGGAGTTGCAACAGTCACATCAGACTTTGTCAATGCATCCCACTCGCTTCCTGTTACATATTTCACTTCTACTTTTCTGTCTTTTTCTCTTTCTGCATCAGAAGCAGTTACAGGCACTTCAGCGAATTCAAAGCCTACACCTTTTGATTTTAACTGGCTGTGGTCTACACCTCTTTCTTCAAGGGCTTTAACTACTGCAGCAGCTCTTTCTCTAGAAAGTCTAAGGTTAAGGGCAGCATTTCCTTTTCTATCCGTGTGTCCGATTACTAAGAATGTTCCTCCATTAGAAGATTTGATAATCTTAGCAGCGTCATCTAGTTTAGGAGCAGCCTCTGGTCTTAGAGTAGCTTTACCTAGGTTGAATAGAATATTTTTAAGAGCCGAAGTAACTTCACCTGCGATATCAGCATGAGTTTTAGGGCATCCTTGTTTTTCTGGTAATCCAGCTTCAGTAGGACATTTGTCATCTTTATCTGGAACTCCGTCTCCATCTGTATCTTTCCAAGGACATCCATCGTTTTCTACTGATCCAGGAACATCAGGACACTTGTCATCTTTGTCTAGAACGCCGTCATTATCAGTATCTCCCCAAGGGCATCCTCTGTTTTCTATCGGTCCAGGAACTGTAGGACATTCATCATGTCTGTCTAGAACTCCGTCTCCGTCTGTATCTTTGTCAGTTTCAGCAACTACAGCTTCAGCTTTTTTACCTTTGTATAGTATAAAGCCAAGTCCAGCGTAGATATTAGCACCTTTTGATTCAGTGAATAAGATTTTCAAATCATCAGAACCTATTGACAATGGTCCTAATCTAAGAGCAAGTCCTGGTTTGAAATCTTGGCTCATAAAGTTATAAGTCAAAGGAACAGATACATCTACCCATTTGCTTTCGAATCTAGGAACAAGCCCTACGAAACTATGGTAATAAGGGTTAGTAGAGTTAGTATTTGCTAAATTGATTAAACCATTAGCACTAACGAAAAATCTTTTTGTGATAGCATAGTCTGCATATAGATTTAGGTTAGTAGGAAGACCTTGGCTTACAGATGATGTAGTCAGAGTAGTGTTGTAACCTCTAGATCTAAGGTAGTTAGCAGTAGAGTTTAGGTCAAAAATATCTATTTCGTTAGGGTCTATTGCAGCACCTGTACCTCTGATGCTCAGTTTACGAATATCATTGTATTTGATAGCACCGATGTCATTAACAGATGCACCGAATTTTAAGAAGTAAGGTTTGTCTCCAGATGCTTCTTTTAAAGTCAATTCAGCACCGAAATCTCCACCAAATCCTGTCGCTCCACCGAAGAAGTCCCCAAAACCATAGTCGTTTAATGATTTTTCAGGATTTAAGTTAGTATAAAGATCCCAGTTAATGTTAGCAGCTGAGATAGTAGGGTTGGATGGGTTATTGTTATAGATTAAGTTGTGCCCATTACTTTCGAATCTGTTTAGTCCAGCTCCTTTGTATAGTTTTACACTCGCACCTAATGATAGTTTTAGGTCGTTGTTATCAATCACAGCATAAGCACCTTTTACTCCTAAATCAGTAAGCGCAGTGGTATTGATACCAAATCCTGTATTATCAACCAATGGAATAGTAGCAAGGCCTGGGTTGTCAGTTCCTAAATTACCATTTAAGGCATCAAGGAAAGCAGAGTTTATATTTTTTCCTTGACCGAAAAGTCTTACTCTTGAAGAAAATCCGAAGCCTAATTTGTTATTCGCTGTAAACTGGAAAGACGGCCCTAAAACTTCACCTACAATTCCCAAGTTTATCAAAGCTCCATTCCCTCCATTGTGAGAAGCTCCATTTCCTAGCTCATCTAGTGTGAAACCTCCGAAAGAGTTCAAATTTTTAAACTTGTAATAGTCGTTATTAACCAAACCATTAAAAGACACAAGATTAACAGCCACTTTTACTTTTTCATCAGTAAGTTTAGCTGCGTTGTACTGTGACCCATAAACTCCCGAATAGTTACTGTTGCTCAGTCCCAGATACTTCTGAGCCGATAGATTACTGGCTGCTACTCCTCCAAGGAATAGTCCCGCGATAAGAATTTTTCTCTTCATTTTTTATAGTTTTAATCTAATTATATTTTATTTTTCTATCAAACTTTCACGATGAAATTTTATCCCTTCCCATCCTGTCTTCATGAAATTTCTAATGTTCTGGTGATTAGTCCCTTGCAAATCTCCTAAAACATCTTTTCTGTAAAAATTACCAAACAAAAATAATGTATTTTTCTCATTTAAACCTAATTTTTTCGCAAAAGAAAAAATTTTGCAAGAGCCATTATTTTGGTTCTCTTCATTGAGAATTTCTCCATTCTGAAAAGCTGTAGTAACAAAGTCATAGTGTTCATCGATGTAATCAATCACCTCATCGAATGATATTTCCTCAGGATTTTGTTTTATTTTATCTAAAAGATTCATTTTTAGTTATTTATTTCGAAAATAATAATCCCACACTGTTTTTGATATATCAGCAATTATTTTTTCGTTAGTTGATGTATTTTCTTTGGAATTTATCACAAAAACAGATATGGTGTAGTATTCGTCATCAGGTAAAATGATGATTCCCACATCATTGGTAGCAGCCTGAATTCCAGATACAATGCCAGAAGTCCCTGTTTTATGGGCAACGATAACATCTGGAGGAAGCAGGGATATGAGCCTGTCTGCTCCAGTAGAAGTCTCATACATGATTCTGAATAGAAAATCTCTGGAAGACTCGGAAATTATCTCACCATTATAAAATTTTTGCAGAAGCCTGCTGGAGGCATTTGCGGTTGTATAGTTTGAGTAGATGGATTTCCCATTCTTATTCATTTCTTCTTCATTGTATTTTATCGCAAAGTCTTTGATACCCTTGCTCTCAATGAATTTCTGGACAGTATCAACTCCTCCAATCAGCCTCAGCAGAATGTCACAACCATTGTTATCGCTCTGAGAAACAGTGTATTCTATGATTTCTCTCAAAGGGATATTCACATTTCCATTCGGATATTTATCACGAATGGGGCTCCAAGTATTCTCCAAAAGTTCTGATTTCTTGACAAAAATATTTTGTTCCAAATCCAAAATACCTCTGTCCACCAAATCCAAAACTGCCAATGCAATGTGAAATTTGAACACACTAAGCATCGGAACTTTTTTGTTTCCGTTAATATTTACTTCTGTTTTCCCTTTTGAGTTCATCACAGATACTGCCACAAGGGCATTTTTGCTTTGTATAATCTTTGTGATGTCTCTTTTTAAATTTTGTTGAGAAAAACAAAAAATAAAAATCCCCAAAAGACAAAAAGAAAAATATTTTTTCATTTGTTTAATTTTCAGGCTTGTAGGAATCCTTCAGAGTTACTGTTCTATTGAAAACCAATTTGCTGTCTGTGCTGTCTTGGTCTTTGGTAAAGTAACCGATTCTCTGGAACTGCAGCGGTTCGCCCACTTTCACTTCTTTTAGTGCTGGTTCTGCATAGGCAGTTACCACTTTTAGAGATTCAGGGTTTACAAACTCTAGGAAGTCAGTTTCCTTTTCTGCATCTGGCTGTTCGGTAGTGAAAAGTCTGTCATAAACTCTCGCTTCCACAGGCAGGGCGTGGTTTGCAGAAACCCAGTGCAGCGTTCCTTTTACTTTTCTTAGACTTTCTTCCGTTCCGCTTCCAGATTTAGATTTTTCATCATAAGTAGCGTAGATAGTCGTAATCTCGCCATTTTCATCTTTTTCTACTCTTTCAGCTTTGATGATGTAGGCAGATTTTAGTCTCACCTCACCACCAAGTTTCAGACGGAAAAACTTCTTGTCCGCTTCCTCTTTGAAGTCTTCTCTCTCTATGTATAGCTCTCGTGAGAAAGGAACTTTTCTCATTCCAGCGTTTTCATCTTCTGGGTTGTTTTCAGTTTCCAGCCATTCTTCTTTACCTTCTGGGTAGTTTTCTATAATCAGTTTTACAGGATTCATCACCACCATCATTCTCTTGGCAGTTTTGTTCAAATCCTCTCTTACGCAGAATTCAAGAAGCTGAATATCAATCAGGTTTTCTCTCTTGGCTACACCTACTTTTTCAATGAAATTTCGGATAGCCGCAGGCGTGTAACCTTTTCTTCTAAGCCCAGAAACGGTAGGCATTCTTGGGTCATCCCAGCCTGTAACCACACCTTCGGCAACGAGCCTTTGGAGTTTTCTTTTAGAAGTAATCATGTAGGTTACATTCATTCGGGCAAACTCTCGCTGTTTGTTTCTGATAGTTCCTTCTGTATAGACTTGGTCAAGATACCAGTCGTAAAGCGGTCTGTGGTTCTCAAATTCCAATGAACAAAGAGAATGCGAAATCTGCTCTATGTAGTCACTCTCTCCATGAGCCCAGTCATACATAGGGTAAATTTTCCAAGTGGTACCAGTTCTGTGGTGTGGTCTTTTCAGGATTCTATACATCACAGGGTCACGCATATTCATATTAGGCGAAGTCATATCTATTTTGGCACGAAGGGACATTGTTCCTTCTTCGAACTCGCCTTTTTTCATTCGCTCGAATAGATTTAGAGATTCCTCTATTGGTCTGTTTCGGAATGGAGATTCTATCCCAGGTTCTGCAGGATTTTTTCTTTGTTCCGTGATGACTTCTGAAGACTGCTCATCGATGTACGCTTTGCCATCTTTTATCATCTGCACAGCCCAATCATAGAGCTGCTGAAAATAGTCTGACGCATAGAGCTCTTTGTCCCATTTGAAGCCGAGCCAAGCCACATCTTTCTTGATGGAATCTACGAACTCTTGTTCTTCTTTCTCAGGATTGGTATCATCGAAACGAAGGTTCACGGGAGCGTTATATTTTTCGCCTAAACCGAAGTTGATGCATATCGCTTTGGTATGCCCTATGTGCAGATAGCCGTTAGGCTCTGGCGGAAAACGAAAACGAATTTTGTCTCTGCTGAGTCCATTAGCCAAATCTTCTTCTATAATTTGCTCAATGAAATTGAGTGGTTTTTTTTCTTCTTCCATATTCTTGTTAAATAATTGGCAAAGATAATGTTTTTCTTAAAAAATATCGGTAGATTCTAATCTTCATCTACTGACAAAATAGAGGTCAGAATAGATAAACAAACACTAAAAGCCAGAGTCCAGCCAAATCCATCGATTACCATTCCATCCACGAAATAATCCGCCACAGAAACCACGATAGCATTCACAACCAGTGAAAAAAGCCCAAAAGTAACCAGCGATACAGGGAAACTAATGATATTCAGGATAGGTTTTAGGAAAATATTCAGCAATCCCAAAACCACTGCAAAAATCACAGCCGAACTGAAATCTAAGAAATGCACTCCGCTAAGCACCTTTGGTAGAAAATAGGCAACTGCTGCGGTGATAATCAAATTAACAATAATTCTCATTTTTAATAAATTTTGGTAAATATACATATATCTTAGCCCTTAGACAACAAAAACCTTTCCAACAGGAAAGGTTTTACTAAATTTATTCTGAAATTATATTCTCTTCGAAAAGTCCATCCACAGACCAGTATCTTTCTCCCGTGTCATAGTTGATGGTCAGAACAGTAGCATTTTGTGGGATTTCTCCTAATTTTTTAGCAATAGCAGCGAGTGAAGCTCCTGTGGAAATTCCAGCTAAAATTCCTTCTTCTTTTGCTAATCTTTGTGCGAAACTAAACGCTTCTTCTTTCCCAACTAGGATAGCGCCCTCTAAAATTTCTGTATTCAAAACAGCAGGGATAAAACCAGCACCGATTCCTTGGATAGCGTGTGGGCCAGGTGCGCCGCCACTGATGACAGGGGACTGTTCTGGTTCAACGGCAAAAGCTTTGAGCTGAGGGAATTTCTGTTTTACAATCTCGGAAATACCCGTAATGTGTCCGCCTGTTCCTACTCCCGAGATGAGGAAATCTACACCTTCAGAGAAATCATTTAAAATTTCCTGAGCCGTAGTATTACGGTGGATTTCTGGATTGGCAGTATTTTCGAACTGCTGAGGAATCCAAGAGTTACTTTCTTTTTCAGCTAGTTCCTGAGCTTTTGCTATCGCTCCTTTCATTCCTAATTCTCTTGGCGTTAGGACGATTTTTGCGCCATAAGCAGACATTAGTTTTCTTCTCTCTACACTCATGCTCTCTGGCATTACCAAAGTTAGATCATATCCTTTCACAGCGCTTACCATAGCAAGACCTACTCCTGTGTTTCCCGATGTAGGCTCTATGATTTTAGTATCTTTATTGATTTTCCCTTCTTTTTCAGCTGCTTCTATCATGGCTAGAGCGATTCTGTCCTTCACGCTTCCCCCTGGGTTGCTTCTTTCTAGTTTTATCCAAACATTATGGTTTGGGAATAGTTTGCTTAGTCTTACTACTGGCGTTTTACCGATGGTTTCTAATACATTGTTGAATTTCATAATATGATTGATTTAAAAAATTATTAAAAATAAAAAAGAGGGCGTGAAATCTTTCAGCCCTCTATATACGAATAACAATACAGCATTGCTACGCTATCAGAAAAACTGAAGTCGTTAGAATATAGCAACACATCATATTGTTTTTTACTATTGTCATCTCTTTTTGAAATAAATATAAATGCAAATCTAATAATATTTTTTAAAAATGCAAATTTTTAAATAGAAAAATTAATCGGTTCGTTTGGTTTTTCTTTGCTTCGGATGATGGTTTTGTTTTTATAATATACCAAGCTGTATGGCTCTATACTCTCTGTAAGCCAGACATTTCCGCCAATGGTAGAACCTTCCCGAATGATAGTATTCCCGCCTAAAATAGTGGTGTTAGCATACACTGTTACATTATTTTCTATCGTAGGGTGGCGTTTCGTGTTGGCGATATCTTTGGAAACCGCTAAAGCTCCGAGAGTTACATTCTGATAAATTTTAACGAAATTGCCAATCACGGTCGTTTCGCCAATCACGATCCCTGTTCCGTGGTCTATGAAAAAACATTCTCCGATGGTAGCGCCAGGGTGGATGTCTATTCCTGTTTTGCTGTGTGCTAGCTCTGTCCAGATTCTTGGGATGAGCGGCACGCCTTGTAGATGCAGTTGGTGAGCAAATCTATAAATAGAAATAGCATAAAATCCTGGGTAAGAGACCATTACTTCCTCTATGTGAGTAGCGGCAGGGTCATTGTCAAGGATAAACTGAGCGTCTTTTTCCAGCAGGTTGTAAACATGCGGAACAGCCTCGAAAAAGCAGCTTGCCGCTTTTGCTTTCATATCAGGGTCTTCTATTACAGAGTTGATAATCTGCTGAAATTCAAGTTTAAAACTTTCTAATCTGAGGTGAATTTCTGCTTCGGAATTACATCTTTGATATTCTAAAAAGAAGACGAAACGAAAAAAAGAATCGATGAATTTTTCTATTTTTCTTTTATCCAAGTCGTATTTTCGGTTTTTGTAACCACGGCTGAGATGGTTTAAAAATTCTTTCTGCATAATTTGTAAAAACTAAAATCATGCAATGATAAGAAATTCTCTTCAAAAAAACTTAGGAAATCTTAAAATAGATTTTCTCAATGGTTGAGGTAAATGATAGGAGAGTAATGAATAATTATTAAATTTGTGAGTTTAAATTTAATAATAAAATGAAAGTAACAGTAATAGGAGCGGGAGCCGTGGGAGCGAGCTGCACGGAATATATAGCCATGCGAAATTTTGCGAGTGAGGTGGTATTATTAGACATAAAAGAAGGTTTTGCCGAAGGGAAAGCCATGGACCTTATGCAGATGTCCGCTGTGGAAGGATTTGAAACTCGTATCATAGGCGTGACTAATGATTATGCTAAAACAGAAAATTCTAATGTAGTGGTCATCACCTCAGGGATGCCTAGAAGACCAGGGATGAGCAGAGAGGAGCTGATAGGAGTAAATGCGGATATCGTGTCAGGAGTTACAGAAAATGTACTGAAATACTCTCCTAATGCCATTATCATCGTGGTGACCAATCCTGTGGATACCATGTCCTACCTTGTTCATAAGAAATTCCAACTTCCTAAAAACAGAATCATAGGTATGGGAGGAGCGCTGGATACAGCGAGATTTAGATATCGTCTAGCGGAGGCTCTGGGATGTCCAGTTTCGGATGTGGATGGTATGGTAATCGCAGCTCATACGGACACAGGGATGCTTCCTCTCATTAGTAAAGCTACTAGAAATGGTATCTGCGTAGCAGAATTTTTGAATAAAGATAAACTAAACAGTATAGTGGAAGAAACCAAACTGGGAGGTGCTACTTTGGTGAAACTTTTGGGGACTTCCGCGTGGTATGCTCCTGGGGCAGGTGTGGCTGCGCTGGTGCACTCTATCTTGTCTGACCAAAAGAAAATGATTCCTTGTTCTGCCCTTTTGGAGGGGGAATATGGCGAGCATGATATCAGCATAGGCGTGCCGTGTATCATTGGTAGAAATGGAATAGAAAAAATAATGGAACTGTCTCTAAATGAAGATGAAAAAGAGAAATTCCATGCCTCTGCTGATGCTGTAAGAAAAGTAAATGCAGAACTAAAATTTTAATATTTTTTAAATTTAACATAATGAATTCAAGAGAAGAAATCCAAGAATTGAACGACCATTTGCAGGCGTTCCCCAAAGCGGAAGATATTTTTGTAAAAGAGCAACCGTGGCTCAAAAATCATTTTTTGCCCCTGATGAGTATCGATTTAGCTGAAATCAATCCCGAATGGGCAGGACAAAAGGTGTATATGCTCTGTCCGTTTGAGCCTTACGAGGGGTATATAGG
>CAUQMH010000042.1:0-13582 GCA_963519075.1 uncultured Flavobacteriaceae bacterium | reverse complement strand
GAGTGATGTGGAATAAATTTAATAAAAAAGTACAGAAGATTAATCTTTGTTGATATTACTTTCAACTTTAATTTTACTAATTATTCCTTTTACATCATCTTTTCCCCAATGTTTTTTTAATTTTAACAAACATTTTACCAACCACAAAAGGGATATAACTATAGCAATTATAAATAATGCATACCAAACATTTGCTGAAAATATAAAGTTTTTAAAATCAGTTGTCAATAGAGTAATAAGAAGTGTAGAAAAAAAGCCTAATGGAGTCCACCAATCTCTTTGAGAAATTAAAATATCTTTTGCATCTCTCAATATAAGTTCTAATTTATCTGCTGTTATAATAATATATTCTTGTTCAATATTACGATGGACAATATAGTTACTATCTAAAGGCACATTCAATCCCTTATTGACCTTATTCTGCTTAGAATTAACTTTCTTCCCCATTCTCATTATTATTTTTTTGTTCAACAGGTAATAATCCTAATGCTCCTAATGCATGCTGACTAATAAATCCACAATTTGTACAAATTATTGCTATAGATGGAATACTTGGACCTCCTATTGAAATATTACTCCAATGTCCTTGTTGCATAAAATTATTAAAATATCCTTCTGCAATAGAAAATGTACCATTTTTACACATTGGACACTTAATATGTTGTATTTTCTGGTTAATTGCTTGTGCAATTTTATTTTTTTCTTCTTGATTTAACATTTTATTATTTTTTTTCAATTTAATTTTCTCTCTACTCCTCCCACTCACTAATAAAGTGGAGTTTTACATTTGGGAATTTCTCTTGGGTCATTGTAATGGTAAAGGAGGAGTCGGCAAGGAATACAAGCTGGTTATACTTGTCCCTCGCGAGGAAGCGTTGTTTCAGCCTTGCAAATTCCTTGAACTCTTCGGATTTTTCATCAGCCTCTACCCAGCACGCCTTGTGAATGGAAATCGGTTCGTAGGTGCATTTTGCGCCATACTCGTGCTCCAGTCTGTATTGGATAACTTCGTATTGTAGCGCTCCCACCGTTCCGATAATCTTTCTTCCGTTCATCTCCAGAGTAAAAAGCTGTGCTACACCCTCGTCCATCAGCTGGTCTATACCTTTTGCAAGTTGTTTCGCTTTTAGCGGGTCATCATTGTTAATGAAACGGAAATGCTCAGGAGAGAAACTCGGAATTCCTTTAAAGTTCAACTTTTCCCCAGCCGTGAGCGTGTCCCCGATACGGAAATTTCCCGTATCATGCAGTCCGACAATATCCCCAGGGAAAGACTCATCTACCACCTCCTTTTTATCGGCGAAGAAAGCATTCGGAGAAGAGAATTTCATTTTCTTGCCTTCCCTTACGAGCAGGTAGTTTTCGTTTCTTTTGAACACACCTGAAACAATTTTCACAAAGGCAAGCCTGTCGCGGTGTTTCGGGTCCATATTGGCATGAATTTTAAACACAAAACCTGTGAAATTCTGTTCCTCTGGCTTCACGATTCTGCTGTCTGCCTGTTTTGGCTGAGGATTTGGAGCAATGTCAATGAAAGCATCCAGAAGTTCTCTCACCCCAAAATTATTCAGCGCCGAACCAAAGAACACAGGCTGCTGCGTTCCTGCCATGTAATCTTCCCTGCTGAATTTAGGATAAACAGATTCCACCAGCTCCAGCTCATCTCTCAGAGTATTGGCTGCCTTTTCGCCTACGGCTTCGTCTATCGCAGCATCGTTAATATCATTAAAGGTAATGCTCTCCCCTACTTTTTGTTTCTTTTCTTCTAAAAACAGCTGGATATTATTCTCCCAGATGTTATAAATCCCCTGAAAATCAGCCCCCATACCGATAGGCAGCGAAAGCGGAACCACAGAAAGCCCAAGTTTCTGCTCCACTTCATCCAGCAGGTCAAAGGCATCTTTCCCCTCTCTGTCCAGCTTATTGATGAAAACTATCATCGGGATGTTTCTCATACGGCACACCTGCACGAGTTTTTCGGTCTGCTCTTCCACCCCTTTTGCGACATCTATCACCACGATTACAGAATCCACGGCAGTAAGCGTTCGGTAGGTATCTTCCGCAAAATCCTTATGCCCAGGAGTATCAAGGATGTTGATTTTATGTCCTTTATAATTAAAAGCCAAAACGGAAGTCGCCACGGAAATCCCTCTCTGGCGCTCTATTTCCATAAAGTCAGAAGTTGCGCCTTTCTTTATTTTATTAGATTTCACCGCTCCAGCCTCCTGAATAGCCCCTCCGAAAAGAAGGAGTTTCTCGGTAAGAGTGGTTTTCCCAGCATCTGGGTGGGAAATAATCCCAAAAGTTTTTCTTTTCTGTATTTCTTGAATTAAGTCTGACATATCTATTTTTAAAATATCTGCAAAAATGGTGATTTTTAATGAAAATATTTACTTTTGCAGTCAAAAAAATTGATGAAGAAAAAAATATCTAAAATATTAAAACGAATGCTTTATATCTTTTTAGGATTAATTATTTTAATCACAATAATTGCTGCTATAACTCTTAACCAAGCAGAATTCGGAAAACTGCCAAGCGGCGAAAGGCTGGCAAGAATAGAAAAATCCCCAAATTACAAGAACGACAAGTTTCACAACCTATCCGAAACACCACAACTGACCTCGGATAAATCTTTTTTTGAAAATCTTTATCTATTTATTTTTCCTGAGGTAAAGGACTTAAAACCATCAAGAAAAATCCCTGCTGTCCAGACCAATTTAAAGGAAATCCCTCTAAATGAAGACATTATGGTATGGCTGGGGCACTCTTCTTACTACATGCAGGTTTCTGGAAAAAGACTATTGGTAGACCCTGTATTTCACTCTGCATCGCCGTTTTCATTTATGATAAAACCCTTCGATGCGGAATACAACTATTCTTCGGCAGACCTCCCTGAAATAGACCTGCTCATCATCACTCACGACCATTGGGACCATCTGGACTATACCGTGATGAAAGAAATGAAAGACAAGATAAAAAAAGTGCTTTGTCCACTTGGTGTAGGGGCTCATTTGGAATATTGGGGCTTCAAACCTGAACAAATCACCGAATTAGATTGGAACGAAAAAACTTCCATCGACGACATGAAATTCACCTGTCTTCCCACACGCCATTTCTCTGGGCGCGGCATACAACCTACCAAAACACTCTGGGCATCTTTCATGCTGGAATCAGAGAAAAACACGCTCTACATCGGTGGGGATAGTGGATATGATACTCATTTCATAGAAATAGCAAAACAATTTCCCAATATAGACCTTGCTATCTTGGAAAATGGACAATACAACGAGGACTGGCGCTATATCCACCTCCTACCAGAAGACCTGCACAAAGCCATGAAAGACCTAAAAGCAAAACGATATTTTGCTGGACACAACTCCAAATTTGCATTAGGAAGGCATTCTTGGTATGAATCCTTAAATACTATTGATAAAATCACAAAACAAGATTCCACAATACACGCCATCACTCCTAAAATAGGCGAAATCATAAAACTAAACGAAAACCAGACCTTTGAAAAATGGTGGTAAATAAAACCAGCGAATATCGATGATATTCGCTGGTTTGTTGTTTTAGTTTTAGTGGATTATTGCTTGGTAAAAGTGTATCTTGCAGAATCATCTGCTTTTGTCTGTATCATTGTATTTCCATTAACCTCAATTTTAAAACTGAAAACTGGATCACCTGGATCTGCATTTTTACTAATATTAAAAATCTTACCATCTTTTAACTCAAATTTCCCTTCATCTCCTTCAAAAGTTGCTGGATCATTAGGAGCCGCATTATGATAATTTTTATATGTACCATCTGCTTTATAAACTTTATAAAGTGCAGTAACTGCTCCTGTTTTATAGACTCCATCAGTATCTTTTCGTTCATATTTTGTAAGTTTCCATGTTCCTACAACATCCTGAACAGAAACTGATGGTTTCTGTGGCACTATTTGCTCATCATCGCTACTTCTGCTGCATGAAGTAAGTGAAGTTCCTGCCAAAGCCATCACTCCTACCACAAGGATAGGAAACATTCCTCTAAATAAATTGCTTTTTTTCATAATTTTTTGAATTTTATGTTTCCTCTGTCTAAACATTGGAAACGGTTAATAAATAATTAAAATTTGTTTATTAGTTATCTTTTTTCTAGTACAAATTTACGAACCAATGAAAATAAAAACCAAAGCTATACTACTGATATTTATTAGGATTTTGGAAAAAATTTTAACCAAACAAAAACCGATGCTTTAATTGCATCGGTTTTGCTTTTATGTGTTAAGTTCTTTTGGTTAAAATAAATTTAGTATTCTTTTACCAATCCTTTCACGATTTTGATAACGCTCGGCATCGCTGTATCAGCTGCTTTCAGCACCTCTTCGTGTGAAACCGCAAAGGCAATCTCTGGCCCACCCAAATCAGTGATGATGGAAATACAGAAACAGTCCATTCCCATGTGTTTAGCCACGATAACTTCTGGTACGGTACTCATTCCTACGGCATCTCCACCGATGTAGCGAACCAACCCATACTCCGCTGGCGTCTCAAAAGTAGGCCCTTGTAATGCTACATACACTCCTTTGTGAACTTTTATGCTGTTTTGCTCCGCTACCTGCTCCGCTACTTCTATCATTTTTCTGTTATACGGCTCGGACATATCCACGAATCTTGGCCCTAGTTCATCCAAATTCTTCCCACGAAGCGGATGCTCTGGCATCATATTGATATGGTCTTTTACTATCATGATATCAGCCACTCGGAAGTTAGGATTTACTCCTCCAGAAGCATTAGAAAGAATTAAATTTTTAATTCCTAAAAGATGGAAAACACGGAAAGGGAAAGTCACCTTATCCATAGTGTGCCCTTCGTAATAGTGGAATCTACCGCTCATCATCAGCACTTTTTTGCATTCCAGCATTCCGTAGATTAGTTTCCCGCCGTGTCCTACTACAGTAGTCTGTGGGAAATTAGGAATATCTTTATACTCAAAAACATGGATAGGCTCCACCTCATCTTTTAGTTTTCCTAAACCTGAACCCAAAACGATGGCAAAATCTGGTGTATCCTTAATAACTTCTTTAATGAAACTTGCGGTTTCCTTGATTTTCTCTAACATAATTTAATATTATCTGATTAAACTCTTCTTTATTATTTATCTCTACATTGATAGGCCAGTAGAACAATTTGTCGGTTAATTCCTTAAAATCCATCAGCCTTACATAGTCTTTTTCCGTGGTAAGGATTAGTTTTTTCTCGCCTAGTTTTTTATACTCTTGGAGCATTTTGTCTATATCTTCTTTTTTAAAAGAATAATGGTCTCTAAACCTCAAATGTTTGATTTTATCCGTGTATTTAGAAACTTCTTTTATCAGCTGAGAAGGATTGGCGATGCCTGTTATCAGTAGAACCTCATATTGATTAAGCATTTTCACGGGCATTTTCACTTTTGAGGAAGTGATTTCTTCATCATAATCAATGGATGAGAAAAATACTTTTTGATGTTTTTTAGGCTTAATTTTAGAAATAATATAGAATTTTTTCTCCTCGGTAAGGTCTTTGGGACATTTAGTAACCATGATGATATCCGCCCTGCCTGCTCCTGTTCTGGACTCGCGGAGATTTCCCGCAGGAAGCAGATAATCAGAGAAATACGGGTCGCTATAATCGGTCAATAAAATATTAAACCCTGCCTGAATGGCACGATGCTGATAGCTGTCATCCAAGACCAACGCTTGCAGGCCAGCCTCCTCTATCAGACGCTCCGCTCCCACTACTCTATTTTCGCAGACTCCTATGGCTATTCGGTTTTTAAATCTTTGGAAAAGCTGCATAGCCTCATCGCCCACCATACGAAAATTACTGTCATAATTTACCATATAGTAGCCTTGGGTCTTCCTTCCATACCCACGAGAAAGCACACCTGCCTCGTAATCATCCAAAAGAAGTCCCATGAGATACATCACCATGGGAGATTTCCCAGAGCCGCCCACAGACAAATTTCCCACTCCGATGATAGGCGTCTGAAACTTAGTAGACTTAAAAAGTCCCTTGTCATAAAGCCAATTTCTACAAGTGGTTATCAAGTCGTAGATTAGTGAAAAGGGATAAAAGTACCATCTCTTCATAAGGAGCAAAAATAAGGATTTTTTCTGTCATTTATTAACTATCGCCAATTTTTCATAATTTTGCGCCAAATTATTTTAAATATGAATAGAAAATTAATCCCATTCCTACTGATAGCAGGAGCATTATTAACCAATTGTGGTGGTAGCAGAGATGAAGATGTAATCAATCCTAATACACCTGGAAATACACAACCATCCAACCCTACAACGCCATCTACACCTACTAATGAAAAACCTAGTGATGAGGAAATAGGAAGAAGAACATATGCACAAGAATGGAAAACTGGTGTGGACTATCTAAGCGCTATTGACATTGCAGACCTTTACAACAATCCTGCTAATGTAAGTGCAGCACTAAAAAATTCTGTGAAATTCGCAACCCTTACAACTGACCAAAAATACTACACTCTGAAAGATGATGATTTGAGTTATTTATCTATCGAAGATATTACATACGATAAACAATACATCTCTTTCTACACTAAGTATAAAGGCATCAAAAGTTCTACAAAAAGTACATTAAAATTTGATGCTAGAGATTTTTACAACAAACAATTTACCACCAATAACAGTTATGTATCTTCCAAATACATGCGTGGGCTCTACGAATCCTTACCGATAGGGATAGGAAGTCTATTCAGCTACGATAGTCAAAGATATCAAATAGATTATGTTGCTGACTCAAAGGATAAAAGCGATAGCAACAACTCCCTAAGTCTAAGCATAAAAATCACTGATAAGAAAATATTGGACAATTCTAAAAACACTTTTGAAATTCATAAAAATGTTGAAGGTTTCAGAACACTGAAAAACCTTGCTGATGATTTGACACTTGGGCACAATTTTAATTTTAGAGAGAAAGTAAAAGATGTAATAAAAAAACATCCTAGTAAAACAGATTTGACTCAAAATTTAAAAGGTTTCTTTGATAATAATTGGTATAAACTTATTTCTATATCACTAAAATCAAAACCTAGTGTAACACTATCTATAGATGGTCAAAGTCCTTTATATAGAACTATTTCGGGACAGAGTGTAGGATATATTGATATTTATTTGACACAACCTAGATTTGTTCTTACTTCTGCTGTCATAGATAGAAGAAATCTAGTTGCAAAAGTAAAATTACAAGATGCTAACGAGGTTCCAATAGATAAAGAATACACTGTTATGGTTCCTAATGTTAAGTAATTCTAATAGTAGTATATAAAAAAGCAATCCAAATTTGGATTGCTTTTTTTCTTTAATAAGAATGATTCATCAGTTCTTTTTTCTCTTCATTATACAATCTGTACTCTAAGTATTTATAAGAGTCTCTTGGTATAATGGTCACCCACTTATTGTATTTAAACAACCATTTCATTCTGATGCTTGTAAAAAATCCTTTGGTAAGGTAGGCCTCTACAAAAGGATGAACATGGAGATACAATTTGCTTTTCTCATGTATCAAGTGGTTTTTGATGGCTTCTTCCATCTGCTCTACTATCACTATTGGAGCACTTATTTCGCCTATTTCGTTAGGGTTTTCTTCTTTGGTATCTATTATTTTTTCTGGGCGAACCCTTTGTCTTGTTATTTGTATCAGACCAAATTTACTCGGAGGGAGGATTTTGTGCCTTGCTTTATCTCTCTTCATCTCCTCTTTCAGATGGTCATAAAGTTCTTTACGATGGTCGGTATTGCTCATATCTATGAAATCCACCACTATTATCCCGCCCATATCTCGCAGTCTAAGCTGTCTGGCTATCTCTGTTGCTGCGATTTTATTTACATTTAGGGCGTGGCTTTTATTAGCCTGATTTCCTAATGAGATATTATTCCCCGAGTTCACATCTATGACATGGAGAGCCTCCGTGTGCTCTATTACTAGATAAGCTCCTTTGGAACCTGGAATATTCACATGTTTCCCAAAAGACTGTTTCAGCTGTTTTTCTACATTATAATATTCCAAAAGAGGAATATGAGAGTCATAGTACTGAACTATATTTTTACTTTCAGGAGCAATTACTTCTAGGTAATTTCGCATGTCATTTACCATTTGTTCATCATCACAAATGATACTTACAAAATCTTGGTTAAAATTATCCCTCAAAATAGCAGAAGCTCTATCTTCCTCACTAAGGACTTTACAAGGTGTTTTATTTTTTTGGATATTTCTGAAACAAATATTCCATTTCTCTATCAGCTGGTTCATGTCATTATGAAGCTCAGCCACCTTTTTATTTTCTGCTACGGTTCTGATAATCACCCCAAAACCTTCTGGCTTTATACTTTCTATCAAAGTTTTCAGCCTCGTTTTTTCTTGACTATCCTTTATTTTTTTCGATACCGATATTTTTTGGTCAAAAGGAATTAAAACCAAATACCTCCCTGTTAAGGAGATTTGTGTAGATACCCTTGCTCCTTTTGTGGAAATAGGCTCTTTTGTGATTTGCAGCAGGACTTCATCACCCACAGATAAGACCTTGTCTATCATTCCGTTCTTATCTATCTCTTCCTCTATTGGGAAGGATTTTAGGCTTGGTGATTGGATTTTTTTATTCAAAATCCCTTTTAATAGGTTTTGATAAGTTCTAAACTCTGGCCCCAAATCCTGATAATGCAAAAAGGCATCCTTATCAGAGCCTATATTGACAAAAGCTGAATTAAGGTTTGGTGCTAGTTTTTTTACTTTACCAACGAACAAATCCCCTACTACATACTCACTATCTTGTTCCTCCGTATGGAGTTCGAAGAGTCTTCCATCTTCTATTAGAGCAATTTTAGAAGCCTCTTCCTCATAAGATATAATTAACTCTTTCTTCATTTTTTTGGCTTTCTAATAATACTTTTATTTTACTAAAATAAACAAAAATATAGTCGGCTCCATTTTCAAAAATAAAAACACCAACTATATTCTTATGTTTTCCTACTGAAGACTATTTTTTCTTCTTATGTCTGTTTAGTCTTCTTCTCTTTTTTCTCTTGTGGGTAGCCACCTTATGTCTCTTTCTTTTCTTTCCGCTTGGCATAGCTTTAATGTTTTTATTCTGTTATTACTCAGTGAATTATATTTATTTTACTTTTACTTTTGATTTTACCTTTTCTACGAAAGTTTTAGAAGGCTTAAATGCTGGTATATTATGTGCAGGAATCTGGATTGCAGTATTTTTAGAGATATTTCTACCTGTTTTTGCTGCTCTTGTTTTGATAATGAAAGACCCAAAACCTCTAAGATACACATTATCACCATTATACATAGTCGTTCTTATCTCCTGCATAAACGCCTCTATGATTCTCTGAGTTTCATTTTTCTCAGTTCCTAACTTATTTGCAATTGCATTTACTAATTCTGCCTTTGTCATTTCCTTTTTTGTTTTTATTTTTGGTGTGCAAATATATAAAAAATTTTGAAAACAATTCAACAAAATTCTGATTTTCTTTACATTGGTCAAAAATTATTGCTCTGGTACAGCCAAAATGCAAGAATTTTGCCATGGAGAACCACCCAAAATCCTTATAATGTGTGGATTTCGGAGATTATTCTACAGCAAACCCGCGTGGAACAGGGATTGGAATATTATATAAACTTCACCAACAGATTTATAGATATAGAATCCCTCGCCGAGGCCGATATAGATGAGGTTCTACTCTACTGGAAAGGACTGGGATACTATTCCAGAGCGATTAATCTGCACAAGGCAGCACAGCAAATCATACAGGATTATCAAGGTGTTTTCCCAAAAAACTACCACGAAATCCTAAAACTAAAAGGCATCGGAAAATACACTGCCGCTGCTATTTCCAGCATTTGTTTCAACGAAAAAAGACCTGCCGTGGATGGGAATTTTTACCGAGTTTTATCTAGAATTTTCGCTGATGATTTTGATATTTCAAAGACTAAAGCTCATGATTATTTCTCAGAATTAGCCCTTTTGATAATGCCTGACAGAGATTTTGGCGATTTTAACCAAGCGATAATGGATCTGGGAGCAAATATCTGCAAACCTAAAAATCCTTCCTGTGATATCTGCCCTGTTCATGCAGATTGTCTGGCTTTTCAGCTCGGAAAAACTGCCGATTTTCCTGTAAAAACAAAGAAAATTAAACCCGAAGACATGAACCTCATCTATTATTTCGTCCGATACGAAAATTCTTTTCTTATCAAACAGCGAGATGACAGCTCTATTTGGAAAAAACTCTACGATTTCCCTGATAAAATCAATGAGTTTTTAGAAAAATTCATCATAAAAGAAGAAGAAATTTCCCACAAACTAACCCACAAAAACCTTAATATCAAGATTTACAGCATCACATTGATTGACAGCACTTTATTCCAAACTTTCAAAAAGGAAAACAATTTAGAAATATTAGATTTAAAAGATTTTGACCAAAAATCCTTCCCAAAACCTTTAGAAAAATTCATCAAATCGCTAAATCTCGATCGCCATCACTAATATACTTACCTTGTTTTTCTTATTTTTAAGGAATTCCCAAGCAATGGCACTCATCGTGTTCCCTGTGGTAAACACATCATCCACCAATAAAATGTATTGATTTTCAATTTCTTTCGTGAGAGAAAAATCATATTTGGTTTCTTCTCTGTGGGATTTGTCTTTTTGGGCTTGGGCTTTGCTGTGGCTATTTCTTTTGAGTAAATTATGGTCAAATGGAATCCCATATTCAGAGGACAAAATCTCCGTAAAAAGATGTAACTGATTATACCCCCGTTCTTTAAGTTTCTTTGGGTGAAGCGGAACGCTGACCAGCAAATCTGGCTTTTCTCCTTTAAGACTAAGATTTTCTACAACCCATTTCGCTAAAATCCTACCAACTTTCTCCTGATTTCGGTATTTCAGCTGGTGGATAATTTCCCTAGAAAGTCCCTTTTTATCAAAATACATAAGAGCATAAGCCGCCTCCAAAGGAAACAGGCTTTCTGCCTTTCTTTTCAGAAGATTTTCTCCAAAATCCCAATGCGTGAAATGTATTTTATCCAAACATTTCACGCAGACAATTTCATCTTTGGAAATGATATTATCACACTCCAAACAACGATTTGGGAACAATACATCCAAAAACATCCGCTCCTAATCTTGATACACTACATATTTAGTTCTTATCTTCTCAAAATCAGAAAGCCCTTTCTGCCATGTTTGTCGGATTTCTGCTTCAGACTTTCCTGCTATTATCTGCTTTCTGAGTTCATCCGTTCCTGCCAAGGTATCAAACCAATATTTGCCCTTTGCATCTTTTAGGAAAAATGATTTTTGTGGATTTTTATAGTTTTTATAAGCCTTTATCACCCATTCCAAACTAAGCTCCCGCAGGTCTTTGTCATAGTTTCTCAAATCCTCTCCATAGCACAGCTGACCGTTTAGAAACGGATTTTTAGAACCAAAACTTGGCTTCGGTGTGAATTCATATTTCATATTCTTAATCCATGGCGAACCATAGATTTGGAAAGGAACATCTGTCCCACGCCCTACGGAAACTTCCGCTCCTTCGAAGAAGCACAAACTTGGATAAAGATTTATCGCTTTTTCATTCGGCAGGTTAGGCGACGGCTTTTCCAGAAGTGGATAGCGGTTTTTCTTGTGGTAGCCTTTCATTTTTATGAGTGTGTATTTCGCCTGAACTTTATTTTTAAGCCATTTTTCGCCATTTACCATTTTTCCATACTCTCCTATAGTAAGCCCATAGACCACAGGCACTGGATGAAGTCCCACAAAAGAAGTCCATTCTTTTCTCAGCACAGGCCCGTCTGTATAGCCGTCATGCGGATTGGGTCTATCCAAAACGATGATTTCCACGCCGTTTTCTGCTCCTGCTTCCATTACATAAGCAAGCGTAGATATATAGGTATAAAATCTAACTCCCACATCCTGAATATCAAACAAAATAACATCCAAATCCTTCATATGGGTTGGCGTAGGTTTTTTGGTATTTGCATAAAGCGAAACTATCGGAATGCCTGTCTTGGTATCCACTCCATTTTTCACAACTTCTCCAGCATCCGCCACTCCACGAAAACCGTGTTCAGGAGCAAAAACCCTTTTTACGGCTACTCCATTTTCTTTGAGAAAGTCTACGATGCTTTGTTTTTTCTTATTGATAGTCACCAGCCCAGTCTGATTGGTCACCACTCCCACAGATTTCCCTTTCAGCAGCGGCAGGTATTTTTCTGGCTGGTCTGCGCCTGTTACAAATTCCTCGTTTTCGGCGTTTTTAGATTTTTGTGCATTAAAAAATTGATTATTTACAAAAAGCATTAGTATAATCAATACAAAATTTTTACTTTTGGCTCTTAAATTCATTATTTTGAAGTTTCCTATTTATTTTTCTAAAAAAATTGCGTTCTCCAAAGATAATAAAAATAATCTTTCACGCATAATTATTTTCATCGGAAGGCTGTCCGTTGCCCTAGGGATAGTGGTTTCACTGATTACCATATCCACAGGACTCGGCTCTAAAAAAGCCATCAAAAACAAGATGGGTGATTTCAGCGGACACATCTCCATAAAATCCACGAAATCAAACACTTCCTATAATTCTTCGGTTTTAGACCAAGAAAATTTTGATATAAAGGAACTTAAAAAAATATCCGAAGTAGAAACGGTACAATCCTACGCCTCTCTCAGCGGAATCCTCAGAACCAAAGAGAATTTTGCTGGAATTATCCTAAAAGGCGTGGGCAAGGATTTTGACAAAAATCGTTTCCAAAAATTCATCATTTCGGGCGAAATCCCTGATTATACAGAAAAAGGATACAATAATGACATCATGCTTTCTGAGCAAATCGCCAAAGGCCTACACCTCAAAGTAAATGACAGCATCACGGCCGTTTTCTCCAAAGAAGACCAAAAACCGATTTATAGAAAATTCGTAGTAAAAGCCATCTACAACACCGATATCAAACTCATCGACGAGCTATTTGTCATCGGTGATATCAACCATGTCCGTAAAATCCAGAATATGGGAAAAACCGACATCGGTGGTGTGGATATTTTCCTAAAAGACTTTGATAAAACAGATGCTGTTTTCCCACAAGTAGAAAAAATCATCGGCTACAAAAACTATACAGAAAAAACTACTGACAAATACCCTCAAATCCTGCAATGGATAGAAATTTTTGACACGAATATCTCTGTAATCTTGGGTATTATGCTGGTAGTAGTGGTCATCAATATCATCATGGTACTGCTGATTTTGATTATTGAAAGAACCAACTCCATCGGTGTGCTGAAAACCTTAGGTGCGGACAACAACCAAATTCGTGCGATATTCATCAACTACACCCTGCTTATCATCATCCCTGGACTGATTGTAGGAAATCTTATCGGCATAGGTTTGCTATTGATACAGAAATATTTTGGTCTCATTAAACTTAATCCAAGAGAATACTACATCAGCACCGTGCCAGTGGATTTGAATTTAGGCTACATTCTTGCCCTTTCGCTCGGAATATTGGTAGTTTCTGCCATATCA
>CAUQMH010000041.1:0-13846 GCA_963519075.1 uncultured Flavobacteriaceae bacterium | reverse complement strand
AAAAAACCTCAGAAATACCCGAAAATAATTTACTTTTTTGGGGTAGTTGGTTTTGTGAGGGTTTATTACAAAGGTGTAAAAATCATATTCAAGTTTTCTTGACTGATGAAGAGGTTTCATTGATAAATGAAATCATAAGTTATTTATGGAATCTTGTTGATGAAAAAGAACAAATGGATATGAGTAAAATTAATTTGTTGTACAAAAGGCTTAACGACATAGATGAAACAGATTTAGACGCAACAGATTACCAACAAGAAGCAATATATCAGCTAATAATTTATTTAGATGAAGTTTTAAAATATTGTAAATCAGGCGTAAGAGGCTTTGAAAATAGCATTTCTCAATCAATTATAAATGTAATTGATATAATGCTACAAGATGAAGATAAGGATATTTTATCAAAGGCAGGATTTCAAGATGCTTTAGTTCAAAATGAGATTAAAGCCCAATTTGAAATGATATCTTTACTTAAAGAGAAAAAATTAACAAGTGAGTTCAAACATTATTTACGCAATGTTTCAGATATGTGATGAACAACTTTTCTCTTGACAAAAATAAATCCATTCAAATCATCTTAAAACAAAATATCCCAATGAATAATTCATTAGGATATTTTTATAGATATAAAATTATGAAAAATTTATTTTTCTTGTTAGTATTTTGGATATTTCTTATCTTTTTATAAAAATTAAAAGAATATTTTTTCCATTCATAATAAAAGTAAGATACTGAAAAACAATATCTTACTTGATTGAGCCATTATCGGGACTTGAACCCGAGACCTCTTCCTTACCAAGGAAGCGCTCTACCGCTGAGCTATAACGGCTTATAAAAAAATCACAATCCATAGATTGTGATTCCTGTGAGCGGAAGACGGGGGTCGAACCCGCGACATTCAGCTTGGAAGGCTGACGCTCTACCAACTGAGCTACTTCCGCATTTTTTATTGTTGGTAATTAACTTTGCAAATGTAAGAACTTTTTCTTAAACCCACAAATATTTTTTAATGTTTTTTTATAATTGTGGGGAGAGCAGGATTCGAACCTGCGAAGCCGAAGCAACGGAGTTACAGTCCGTCCCATTTGACCGCTCTGGTATCTCCCCTACCTTATAAAATGAGCCTCCAGAGGGATTCGAACCCACGACCCCGAGATTACAAATCACGTGCTCTGGCCAACTGAGCTATGGAGGCATTGATTTCAAAAGAACTTCTTTATTTCCTTTTTGCGTTTGCAAATATAGAAAAGTTTTTTTGAAACCACAAATTTTTATTGCTAAAAATTTAAATATTTTTTTAATTATTTTCTTTCTTTTTGATTAACAACTTTTTAGCAACATCCACACAAAGGTCTATACTCTCCTCAAAAGAACTTGTAGTCTTCTTTACTACGATATCATCCCCTGGTACATTTAGAATAATCTCTGCTGTTTTGTTTTCTTTACCACTTACATTTTCTAATTTAAGAAAAACCTCACATGCTTGGATTTTATCATAGAAAGTATCTAGTTTGGCAATTTTCTTTTCCATAAACTCTTCTAGTGAAACATGAGGAGTCATCCCCATCGCTTGAACTCTAATTTCCATAATGACATATTTTAGGTGTTAAACTTAGATTATCTCATCATCAGATGATAATTGCGTTTTCGCATTACCTCTGGGATGAGTTTTATTAAAAATATTTTTCAGCTGTTCAATACCCGCATTGGTATATACTTGTGTAGAAGATAAACTTGCGTGTCCCATCATCTTCTTGACCTTAGAAATTTCTGCTCCATTATTCAATATATGTGTCGCGAAACTATGTCTAAGGATATGCGGACTTCTCTTTCTCTTTGAAGACACAGCACTAAGATAGCGAGTTACGAGCAAATAAACAAATTTTTCTGTGATTTTTTTTCCTTTTGGTGTTACAAAAAAGTATAAATCCGCATCAAGATTAGGTTTTCTATATTCATCATTATAAACTTTGAGTTCCTGCATCAGAACAGGAGAAATAGGAACGATCCTCTGTTTATTTCCCTTACCTATTACTGTAATTTCATTTCTATAAAAATGAACATTCTCTAGCAGCAAATTACAAAGTTCCGCTCTTCGCATTCCCGTTTGATAAAGAACTTCTATAATGAGCCTATCCAGCAGCTCCACTTCTCCACTATCTAAAAAAGCAGATAAGTCGTGCATTTCTTCTTTAGAAAAGGGAATTTGTTTTTCGGGATAAAATTTAAGTGTCGAGATACCCTCCACAGGTGAAACACTTATCAGAGATATTCTCTGCAAAAAAGCATAAAAACTCTTCAGAGTAGAAATTTTTCTATTGATACTTCTTTTGGTCAATCCTTTCTCGCTCAGAAAAACAATGAAATTACGCACCATTTTCTTTTCTGCTTTCTGCAACTCTTCCAAGCCTTCCCTATCCATAAGGAAAGACAAGAAATCCTCCAAATCCTTTCGGTAACTGGTAATCGTATTGGGAGAGTAGCGTTTTTCTTGCCGAATGTATTCCAAAAACTTGTCTATCATAGTCCAAAGTTAATCAATTTAAAAATAAAAAGTCCATCCTCAATAAAGAATGGACTCAAAATATTTTCAAAACAAAACCCTATGCTTGCTCTTCTTTGCTAAGCAGTCTTTGTTTGTGAGCAGCTCTCAATCTCCCTTGTCTAAGTATTACAGAAGGTTTAGTAAACTGCTGTCTATATCTCAATTGTTTAACAACACCTGTTTTGTCATACTTTCTTTTGTATCTTTTAAGTGCTCTATCAATTGATTCTCCGTCTTTTACTTGAACTATTAACATATCTTACATCTCATTTATGGGCGCAAAGATAGTATTTTTTTTGAAATACACAAAATAAAAACAGCATTATTGAGATTTTTGTTTGGGTGTAATAATTTTTAATTTTAAATTAGCACCTTTAATTTTAGAAAACAGCATGAAAAAAATATTTGCTCTTTTGGTCGTTCTATCCATTAATTGCCTAACCCATGCACAGGAAATCTATGCCAATGTGCAGGTAAATCACAGCCAGATAGGTGGTAGTAATACTCAGATTTTCAAAACTTTAGAGAAAAGCCTAAGAGATTTTATCAACAATACGAAATGGACAGGCAAAAAACTGCAAAACTTTGAAAAAATCAAAGCTAATTTTGCTATCGTTATTAAGGAAAGACCGAGCCAAAACTCCTTTAAAGGAAGTCTTATTGTTCAGGCAGTTCGCCCTGTTTATGGGACTATTTATGAAACACCTCTTATCAATATCAATGACACTCGTTTTTCTTTCGAATACACTGAAAATGAAAACCTTATATTCAATGACAGACAGTTTTCTGGAAAAAACCTTACAGATGTGATTAGTTTTTACATCTATACTATTTTAGGATATGATGCGGACAGCTTCCAGCAGCTGAGTGGAAAAACTCATTTCGAAAAGGCTCAAAAAATTTCTCAAAATGCTCAAAATCACAACTATGACGGATGGGAAATCATGGGCGAAACGAAAAGTAGAAGCCTGCTAGTCAACAGCTTACTAAACGAGAGAAACATTCCTCTAAGAAATATTTATTATTCCTACCACAGAATAGGGCTGGATAATTTCAGCAGCCAAAACCAATTTGCTGCAAAACAAACCATCGCAGAAGAATTACTGAAACTAAAAGTTTATGAAGCTGATTTTCAGCTGAATTACCCTCTTTCTATTTTCATTGACACGAAAAAAGATGAAATTTTCAATATTTTTAATTCCAATAACAATGGCGGAATCAATGTCAATGAACTGAGAATAATGATGAGTACTTTTTCGCCGAGAGATGTAGAATCCAAGTGGAATAAGTGGAAATAACTTTCAATTTACAACCAATATAAAGAAAATGCTTTCAAAAATTACAATACAAAATTTTGCTCTAATCCAGCATCTCAGCGTTTCTCTAGAAAACGGACTGCAAGTCATCACGGGAGAGACGGGCGCTGGGAAATCTATTATTTTAGGCGCTTTACGGCTAATTCTTGGAGAAAGAGCAGATTCAAAATCAATCTCCGACCCTGAAAAAAAGAGCGTTATAGAAGCAGAATTTAAAATCACTTCTTCTTATCTTCCTTTTTTTGAGGAAAACGACCTTGATTTTGAGGAAAATACCATCATCAGAAGAGAAATCCTGCCCAGCGGAAAATCTAGGGCTTTCATCAATGATATTCCTGTGACGCTGGATGTTTTAAAGGAATTGTCTTCCAAACTGATAGACATTCACTCTCAGTTCGAAACTTCCAATCTTTTCTCGGAAGAATATCAGTTCAAAATCATCGATGGATTATCCGAAAACAAAGAAATTATAAGCGATTATCAAAAGAAATTTGTCTCTTATCAAAATCTAAAAAAAGAACTTCTTTCGCTTGAAAACCAGCTAGCCGAAAGAAACAAAGAGTCTGATTATCAAAGTTTTTTATTATCTGAACTGCAAGAGTTTAACCTTGATAATATCAATTTAGAAGAACTAAAAAACAAGGTAAATGTAGGCGAACACGCCGAGCTGATTTTAGAAAATTTGGGACAAATCTCAGGGCGTTTTCAGCAGGAAGAAATGGGAATTCTAGACAGCCTGAATGATATTAGAAATAAAATTCAAAAAATCTCTGAAAATTCGCCTCATCTAGAACAGCTAAGCCAAAGAATAGAGGAAAGTTACCTAGAACTAAAAGACATCGCGGACAGCATTGAAAACGAGATAGAAAGCACGGAAATCAATCCTGAAGAACTGGCGGTTTTCACGAGCCAGCTCAACAAAATAAATTCTCTCTTACTAAAACACCAAGTTTCTGATATTGAAGAACTTATAGCTATCCGAGAACAACTCTCTACACAGCAGAAAAACTCAGAGAATTTAGAAAAAGATATAGAAGATGCTAAAAATCAACTGAATATAATTCAGCAGGATTTAGATAATTTAGCTAAAATCTTATTTGAAAATAGACAAAAAACCATTCCTATTTTTAAAGAAAAAACTGAGAAACTTCTCGCTAGATTAGGACTAGAAAAAGCAAAAATAGAGGTAGAATTTACAGAAAATCAAGACTTTAACAAGTTTGGAAAAGAACACATTCAGCTTTTATTCCAAGCGAACTCTGGTTTCTCTCTAAAACCAATACAAAGCGCTATTTCTGGTGGTGAGCGCTCTCGTGTGATGCTTTCTATCAAAAAAATCATGGCCGAAAATGCAGAACTTCCTACTCTAATTTTGGATGAAATAGACTCTGGAGTTTCTGGAAAAACAGCCGATGAAATAGGAAAAGTAATGCAGGATATGGCTAAAAACATGCAACTAATCGTCATCACGCACCACGCTCAAGTGGCTGCCAAAGGAAACTCCCACTACAAAGTAGTAAAACAAGATGTGGACGGAAAAACTCAGTCAAACATCATTCTGCTCGGTGAGAAAGAAAGACTTCATGAAATCGCGCAAATCCTCTCTGGAAGCACCATCACAGATGCCGCACTACAACAAGCCGAAGAACTTATGAAAAATTAAACCAAATGAAGGATATAGAAACAATAGAAGATATAGAATTGCTCGTAAATACATTTTACAGCAAGGTAAGAAAAGATGATGTCATAGGATTTTTCTTCAATGATGTAGCGAAAACAAATTGGGAGGAACATCTTCCCAAAATGTATCTATTTTGGAGGGCACTGCTCTTCATGGACATTAAATTTGATGGAAATCCCGTAGGCGCTCACATTCCGATAAATCTGCAGGTGCCGATGGAGGAACACCACTTTGACCACTGGGTAGGACTTTGGAAAGAAACCGTGGATGAACTTTTCGAGGGAGAAACAGCCGAAGATGCCAAAAACAAAGGGCAAAACATCGCAAAAATGATGGCTTTCAAAATGAGACAGGTGAGAATGTAACTCTATTTTCTAGCGCCACAGCCAGTAATCCTGCCAGTCTGTGAACATATGAAAAAGCAGTCCGATGGATACTACACGGTAATTTCCTTTCAGAAAAATACATCCCAAAGCATATGCCGCAACGGCATAATAAGAATGCAGCAGATGAAAACCTACACTGCATCTGTCTGGGTCAAAAATAGGAGTTGCCAAAAGATGATCCAAATCCACCAGCATGGTCGCTAAAAGAATGCAATAAGTTTTTTTCCAAGTTTCTTTATAAAAAAAATAGGCTATAAAAAACGGAAAACCAAAATGCAGAAAATAGTGTACCAGCGGTTTTAAAATCGATGTGCTATCCATTCATTATCTTTATCAAAATGCAAATATAAAGAAGATTCTGAATAATTATTTCTTTAATTTTATTTAAAATCATGATAGATACCCACACCCACCTCTACTCAGAGGAATTTGACCAAGACAGACAGGAAGCCGTTTCCAGAGCTTTCGCAAACGGAGTAAGCCAAATATTCCTGCCAGCCATAGACTCCGAAACTCACCAAAAAATGCTGGATTTAGAGGCTGCCTATCCGCAGAAAATCTTTGCGATGATGGGACTTCATCCCTGCTCGGTAAAGCCTGACACTTGGGAAAAGGAATTAGAAATTGTAGAAAAATACCTTAACCAAAGAGATTTCTGTGCTGTGGGCGAAATCGGGATAGATTTATATTGGGAACTATCTACCCTTGACATACAGATAAAGGCCTTCGAAAAGCAGATAGACTGGGCTGTGGAAAGAGACCTGCCTATCGTAATCCATTCCCGAAACAGTTTTGATGAAACTTTTGAGGTTTTGGAAAGGAAAAAACACCCTCGCCTGCGCGGAATTTTCCATTGTTTCAGTGGTGACTTGGCTCAGGCTCTGCGAGCGATAGAGCTGGGATTTTATTTAGGCATCGGTGGCGTAGTGACTTTTAAAAATGGAAAAATAGACCAATTTTTAGGCGAAATACCTTTAGAGAAAATAGTTTTGGAGACAGACAGCCCTTATCTGGCGCCCGTGCCACACCGAGGAAAACGCAATGAAAGTTCCTACCTGAACCTCATCGCAGGTAAACTGGTGGATATCTATGGAGTGAGTTTTGAGGAAATTGATAGAATAACGACCGAAAACGCCAAAAGGATTTTTAGAACATAAAAAACAATAGACAAAATGATAGAAATAGATTTTGAAAAACCTAATTACACCACCTGCAAATGCTGTGGTAATAGGGTAACTTGGCTCACAAGATTTGTTTATAAGGATAACGAAGCTATTGCTTTTTACTACGCTACTTTCACGGAACACGCCGAGGAAAAGGAAGTAAAATGTTTAGTAGGCATGTGTGAATGGGAAAACCCTGAAAGTGAAGAATATACAAAAGCAACAGGATTCCCGATGGCGCTTTGGGTTGATGAAAATCAGCAGGCAAATGTTTCATTATTGGATAAAAATGAAGTTCCTTGGGAGAACATACTAAAAGGGGAAATCCTTGACCGAGAGGATGCCCTAAATCACCCTTATAAAGAGGAAATTTTCCATATTACTGACCATATTTTCTGGGAAGATAAAGAAATTATAAATTTTTTATTTCCTAAAAACTAAAAGAGACTGAAAATACCATCCTAAACCTCATCAAAAATATAAAAATTGAAAGTCTTAAATATTAAAATTTCTGCATTACCTCCAGAGAATAACTCTTTTTGGATGAAACTTCTTCTTTATCTGTGCATTCCTTTTCTTTTAATATTTGGAATACTTTTATTGATAGGATGGGGAATATATTCAGGCATTAGTTCCATTATTTCGGCTGTCAAAGAGGATTTTTTCGGAATTAAAGGCAAAACAAATATTAAAACCAGCAAAAATATTCTATTCGAAAACGAACAATTTAAACTAAAAAAAGAAGACTATCTCCCTGATGAAAACAGCCAAGAATATAAAATTTTCGATGATTTTTGTGCCAAATCAAACGAACACCTTGATGATGATGGCTATATATTCTACAAACTAACAGATGAAAAATCAGCAACAGACCTAAACGGAGCGATTATAGGTGAATTTCAGGAAGATATTGGTAATTATATTTTATTACAAAATCTTATTTTGGAGGATAACCAGCTTAAAAACCAACTGATATCTTTCAATAAAAACACAGGGAAAATCACGGTTTTGGCTGACATCAAAGACTTTTTTTGGTTAGATTTTGATTCTGAAACAAAAACAATCAATGGTTACAACTATAAAGAACAAATAGAAATTACCATTTCAGAATAAAATTTTATTAAATTGATTTAATCCAAAAAAGAAAATCTACTTCTAAACGAAGTAGATTTTTATTTTATGCAAATTTTCTTTTTCTCAGCCAGAAGAATAATGCTCCTATTCCTCCGATAATTCCCAGCGGCAATAATAGATTCAGCCACTGCCAGTAGGATTTCTCATCATTGATTCTCTTACCATCCAAGAGGCGAACTTCTATGCTTCGACTGCGCAGCTCAATGAGATTGTCGTCATCCAGAAGATATTCCAGCGCATTTCTCAGAAACTGCTCATTACCATAGAGCTGGTTAGTCATCAGGTCTTCGCCCAAAGGAAGCGGTTCTCCTCTGATGACTTGGTTTCTAGCGACATCTCCATCGGAGATAACTATCATTTTATTCTCGCCACTTTTTGCTTTGAACTTTGGATATTCATTTTTCTCGCTTCTGTTGGCATATGCAGAATTAAATTTCCCTTCCAAAGCTACTGCAAAAATCTTCGGTGTAGATGGTTTTTCCATCACACTAAGGCTGTCTATATTCTGCAACTCGCTCAGTTCTACATAATTAGGCGTAGATTTCAGGGTCGTTCTGTTACTAGATTCGTAGAGAACTTGGGTTTTAATTCCTGATCTTCCCAAAGTATCTATCGCTGTTGGAAACTCAAATTTCAAAGGATTTATATTTCTAGTGATAGGATTTCCTGTTTCGTTAATCCCAAGTGGGAAATACGGCCACAATAGACTGGCATACTGAGGGTTACCTGCTATCTCTCCTACGACTATTCTCCTAAGAGCCGCTTTTTGGAAATCTTTAACCAAGGCAGAATTGATTCTCAGACCATAGTTGAACATAAAATCCGTTAGATTAAGGTCTTGCGGATAGGCCATTATTTTTTTGGAATGGTAGAGCGTGTCCATATCTGCATTCACCGCATCCAGCATCCATAGGGTTTTACCTCCATTCATAATGTATTGGTCAAGAATCACTTTTTCTTGATTAGTAAAAGGCTTTCTCGGCTTAGCGATTACTATAGCGTCCATTTTCTGAAGTGTAGGAACATCTTCCATAGTGAGTTCTCCTCTGGTGTTCGGAATAATCGGCCCTACATTATAATTATCCAAAGCCAACTGCAAGAAGCCCTGGAACTGGTCTGGTCTCAGTTCGTCATGATTTACCAAAAATCCCACATTTTTTCTCTTTTCGGTAATCATGGTTTTAATGGTGGAAACAAAATTGTACTCCAAATTCTCAATAGACTTATTCAGCTGTTCTGATGCATCTATCCCTGTCTGCTGGATAATCAGAGGAATAGCCGTCCCGTAGGTATTATACTTCACCGCTGCATATGGGAAAAGGACGATTTCAGAGATTTTACCATCTTTCATATTAGGTAAAATAGACGGCTCCATTCCCATGGCTTCCAGCGTGTCTCTCGATATTTTTTCCTTAATAGGGTCTATGAATTTATAGTCTATCTTTGGATTGATTTTTCGGAACTCTTCCAGCATGAATTTGGTTTCGTTTTGTAACTGCTTAAAACTCGCTGGGAAATCACCATCTAGATAAACCTCTATCATCATCGTTTTTTTTACCGCTTTCAGCGTTTTTATCGTAGAGTCTGTAAGGGTGTATCTTTTTTCTTGGGTAAGGTCTATCCTTGTGGAGAAACCAAAAATCCCAACAAGCAGAACTAAAACAATCCCAATAGATATTATTACTTTCTTATTTTTCATATTATTTTATACATTTTTTCAAAATTTCCTGCCTCATTTCCTTTCTTCTTATTTTGAATATTTTATTTTTTTCTTTCAACAAAAAGGATGGCTGCTTTTAACCCTAAAAATATTATCAATCCGAAATAAAACACATCTTTAGTGTCTATCAAACCTCTCGTAAAGGCGATATAATGATGATAAAAACCAAGATTCTGAAGAATATAATCTCCGCCTCCCAGCAATTTATACGAAGCCAGCTGCTCTATTCCAAAAAACATGAAGAAACATAAAAAAACGCCTATAAGGTACGCCATCACTTGGTTAGATGATAAGGCTGATGCCAAAATCCCAACCGCAGTGAATGCACCTATAAGCAGCAACAATCCTACATATCCGCCCAAAGTCATCCCGAAATCTATGTTTCCTTCTGGAATGCTGAGCGTAGAAATCGTATTAAAATACACGATGGAAGGCAACAGGCACAAAACACCTATCAGCCACACAGACAGGAATTTACCACCGATAATCTCTGTCAATTTCAAGGGTTGAGAAAAAAGCCAGCCAAGCGTTCCTGACTGCTGCTCTTCTGCCAGAGTTTTCATACTAAGCGCAGGAATGATGAACATAAAAAGCCACGGAACCAGCACAAAATAAGTCTGCATAGAAGCCGCGCCTATATCAAAAAAGTTAAAATTATTCTCAAAGAAAAACAAGAACAAGCTTCCTAAAAGGCTGAAAGACGCGATGATGACCCACGCACTCCAATTCCCAAAATAAGCCCAAAGTTCTTTTTTAAAAACTGCTATCATTTTATATTTATTTTATCCAAAAAATTTATTTAGTTCAAAAAAACATCGTATCTACCGACTTTGTGTATCATCTTCAACACATTATCATCAATTCTTATTTTATGCTGCATAGATACCAGCTCTATGATGCTGTTATCCTCAGGATTTTTGATGTAAAAGCTAAGTTTATGCTCGCCTTTATTGGTAAGTATTTCATTTCTGAAAAACTCTATATCCTCTTTTTTCAAATCCTGAACCGGCATTACAACAGTCAGAGATTTTGCAAATTTATCAAATGCATCCCTTAGTTCCAAAACATCATTCACATTCACGAAACATCTTCCATCCTGCGAAACGGAATATTTTATCTTTAAAATCACAAATCTCTGTGGCGCTATCTTGTCTTTCAGCCTCATATAATCCCTGTCTCCCAGACGGAAAGAGCACGAACCTGCGTAGTCCTCCAAGGTCAAAAAAGCCACCTTTTCGCCGCCGCGCTTCCCATCCCGAACGGTATATTCCGTAATCATTCCCGCCACGGTGTATTCTTTACCTTTATTCATGTTGTTTTGGCGGTCTTTCCAGCTGAGATTGGTCTCTGGAACATTATTCGCGATGATTGTAGATTTATAATTTTCCACCTCATCCAGATTCAGGAAGTTATGAAAACCTCTCGGCTCTATTTTCTTGGTCGTTTCTTCGACTATTTCTTCTGACTCATCCATACCGAAATCTATATTTTCATCCTCTAAAATATCTGCATCCATTCCAGCATCAGCCACATCCAAATGCTCTTCTGGCTCATTCTTTCTCTCTTTTTCCAAGATACTTTTTTTACTCAAAGAGCCTTGCATGAACTTGTATTGATACTTAAACTCATCTATCGGATGGGCAGAAAGATAAAACCCGATGGTTTCCTTTTCTTTATTGAGTTTATACATATTAGACCATTCTGGCTGAGGCTCGATTTTAAAGCGCTCTATCTGAACCTCTTCCATCATATCCGCAAAGAGGGAATTTTCCACAGAGGACTTACTTTCATTATAGTTTTGTCCATATCTGAGGAGTTTTTCAACTGCCGTCTTTCCTGAGCTGTCTGGCTCTAAATACTGGGCTCTGTGGTAAGTGTCTAATTCATCAAAAGCCCCTGCCATTACCAGTCCTTCCACCACTCGCTTATTCACCTGCGATGAAGAAACCCGCTCAAAAAAATCAAAAACATCCTTGAATTTGCCTTTTTGTCTTTCCTGATCTATGGCTTCACTCGGCCCCTCGCCTATTCCCTTTATCGCCCCAAGTCCGAAACGAATCTGCCCTTTCTCATTCACTGAGAATTTGTATTGGCTTTCATTTACATCTGGCCCCAGAACATCCACGCCCATAGATTTGCAGTCTTCCATAAATATGGTAATTTGGGCTGTGTTATTAATATTATTACTCATCACACTCGCCATATATTCGGCTGGGTAGTTGGCTTTTAGATAAGCCGTATGATAGGCTATCAGGGCGTAACATGTGGAGTGTGACTTGTTAAAAGCATACTCTGCAAACGCCTCCCAGTCCTTCCAGATTTTCTGTAATTTCGTTTCATCGAGATTATTTGTCTTTCCTCCTTCTATGAATTTCGGATACATTTTATCCAAGACATTTCTCTGCTTTTTCCCCATGGCTTTACGCAGGGTATCGGCTTCACCTTTGGTAAAGTTGGCCAGTTTCTGTGACAAAAGCATCACCTGCTCCTGATAAACGGTAATTCCGTAAGTTTCTTTCAGATATTCCTCTGTTTCTGGGAGGTCATAGACTATTTCTTCTACACCATGCTTTCTGTTGATAAAGTTCGGAATGTATTTTATCGGCCCTGGTCTGTACAGCGCGTTCATCGCGATAAGGTCAGCGAAAACTGTTGGTTTCAGATCCCTCATATATTTCTGCATTCCAGCACTTTCGTATTGGAAAATCCCGACTGTCCTTCCTTCCTTAAAGAGCTGATAAGTCTTCGCATCATCCAGCGGAATTTCATCTGGATTTATATCGATATTATATCTTTGTTTAATGAGTTTCAAAGCATCTTTGATAATGGTCAAAGTCCTCAAACCGAGGAAATCCATTTTCAGCAGTCCTGCACTCTCCGCCACCGAGTTATCAAACTGAGAGACCAAAATATCGGCATCTTTCGCTGCGATGGAAATAGGAACAAGATTGGAAATATCCTCAGGCGTGATAATTACCCCGCAGGCGTGAATTCCCGTGTTTCTGATACATCCTTCCATTTTCCTTGCAGAATCCAAAACACGATAACGGCTGTCTTTCGGGTTCTCCAAGATAGCCTTCATCTCATCCACCAAAACTTTGTCCTCATCCTTTAATTTATCGTATTTCGAAAGGGCTTTTGCGATGTTCATCCCTGGCACAGACGGAACGAGTTTTACGATGTTATTCGTTTCAAAAATCGGCACATCCAAGACCCTTCCTGCATCTTTTATCGCAGATTTTCCACCCAAAACAGAATAGGTAATAATCTGAGCCACATTACTTTGCCCATATTTATCAATCACCCATTTGATGATTCTGTCCCTTCCCTCATCATCAAAATCTATATCAATATCGGGCATCGAAATACGCTCTGGATTCAGAAAACGCTCAAAAAGGAGGTCGTATTTTATAGGGTCTACATTGGTAATTCCGATGCAGTATGCCACCGCAGAACCTGCCGCAGAACCACGCCCAGGCCCCACAGAGACGCCCATATTTTTTGCCTCATTACAAAAATCCTGAACGATAAGGAAATACCCTGGATAGCCCGTTTTAGCGATTACTTCCAGTTCAAAATCCAAACGCTCTGCTATTTCATCTGTTATTTCTCCATATTTTTTCTTTGCTCCCTCGTAGGTCAAATGCCGTAGATAGGCATTTTCTCCGCGTTTTCCACCATCTTTCAAGTCATCTTCGTGCTGAAACTCCTCTGGAATATCAAATTCAGGAAGCAAAACATCTCGCTTCAAAGTATAAGGCTCAAATTTCTGCAACAGCTCCGTATATGCCTCAAATGCATCTGGATACTGGCGAAAAGCCTGTTTGATTTCTTCCGTATTTTTTAGATAAAACTCCTGCGAAGTCAGTCCTCTCCTCTTCCCAAAACCTCTACCAATGGG
>CAUQMH010000040.1:0-13923 GCA_963519075.1 uncultured Flavobacteriaceae bacterium | reverse complement strand
GGTCCTGACTGCTGTAGAATCCTGCTGTTAATCTGTTCCTGAAGTTCGGTTTTATTTCTTTGGATGATGGTATTCAGCTGTTTATTAATTTCTTTTTCAAAAATCTTTAATTCCAATGGTTTTGAAATAACAATTCCTAAAAACACCGCCAAAACCAAACGAGGAAGAGTCAGCAGAAGCTGGTTTTTCCAAGATACCGTTTTCTTGATAGAGGACACGATGTATCTGTCCAGATTAAAAATCATCAGCCCCCAGATAAATCCCGCCGCCAGCGCTGCGTGGAAATCATCAAAAATGGTATAGGTAGCGTACCCTGCGGAGATTCCCGCAAAAAAACCTGTAAATAAAACAATCCCTCCAATGCCGGAATATTTATTCCACTCGGAAGGAGTTTTCTTTAAGATGTGAAGATTCGCACCAGAGCAAATCATCAAAAATTTCTGAATAAAGTTTATTTTCATTTTTCCGTACTATGTGTACGGTGTTATACCAAAATTATACCAACTGATTTTTGACCAAATATTCTGCGATTTGGACAGCGTTTGTAGCTGCTCCTTTTCTTAGATTATCGGCTACTATCCAGCAGTTGAGCGTTTTTGGCTGGGAATTATCTCTTCTTATTCTCCCCACAAAAACCTCATCTTTCCCTTCGGAATAAAACGGCATAGGATATTTTTTATTAGCCACATCATCCTCCACGATAACGCCTGGCGTGTTTGAAAGAATCTGCTTAACTTCCTCAATATCAAAGTCTTCATTAAACTCAATATTCACACTCTCCGAATGTCCGCCCTGAACAGGCACACGAACTGCCGTTGCTGTGATTTCAAAACTGCTGTCTCCCAAAATCTTTTTAGGTTCGGTCATCAGTTTTAGTTCCTCTTTCGTGTAGTCATCATCAGCGAAAACATCACAGTGTGGAAGTGCATTCTTGAAAATCTGATAAGGATAAACTTTCTCACATTCTTCGCCTTTTATTTCTTGGTTGAGCTGGTCTACTGCCGCCTTACCCGTTCCTGTAACCGACTGATATGTAGACACTATCACTCTTTTCAGTCCATATTTTCTATGTAGTGGATTTAGAATCATTACCAGCTGAATCGTAGAGCAGTTAGGATTTGCGATGATTTTATCTTCTTGGGTCAAAACATCGGCATTTATCTCTGGAACGACGAGTTTTTTAGTAGCGTCCATTCTCCAAGCCGAAGAATTATCAATCACCGTAGTTCCTGCCACCGCAAATTTCGGTGCAAACTCTAAAGATGTCCCTCCACCAGCCGAAAACAGCGCTATCTCTGGCTTCATATCAATGGCATCCTGCATGGACACGACCGAGTATTCTTTACCTTTAAAACTAATTTTTTTTCCGACAGATTTTTCCGAAGCCACTGGGATAATTTCCTTCACAGGGAAATCTCTTTCTTCCAAAACTTTCAGCATGATTTGTCCTACCATTCCTGTAGCACCCACTACCGCAATTTTCATATGAGTAAATTCAATTTTTTAATTATCCAAAAATCATTCTCCAAGGGTATGCATACTCAAAAAGTAACGCCGCCACCAGTGCGATGATTAGCATTTTTAGGGTTAAAATTTGATTGTTTTTTAGAAACATGTATACATAGGTTATCATTCCTGCACAGGTCAGGATAATTATTCCGTACTCAAAAAGCCTAAAATACGAAGAAAATCCCGAAGTCTCTGAGAACTCTGGTGAATAAATTCCTAAAAAAACACCCAATATCCCCTGTATATATAACAATATCATCGAGAAAAAACTTGTTTTTCTCAAAACATCTGATATTCTCCCTTTATAACTAAGATGAACCTGTAATATTAAAAAAATAAACGCTCCAAAAACAACCACTGTGGAAAAAGAAATTCCCTTGTGGGTACTATATACACTATTAAATAATTCCTCCATTTTATTCTGAATAATTAGAAACGCAAATATAAAAAAATCCTAACTAATTAAAGTTAGGATTTCCATTTATTATCTTCTTGGTTTTTTATTAGAAGTTGAACGCTACACTAGCAGCCCAAGTTCTTCCAGCACCAAAGAATACTTTGTTTTTTGTATCGATTCCTTTGTATGTAGTACTTGCACCAGTAGCATGGATACTTGTAGAAGCATCAGAAATGTAGTAAGTGTCTATTACATTATACACATTCGCTCCAAAAGTAAAGTACTGAGAACGCTCTCTTAATCTTAGTTTGTATGAAACACCTAAGTCTAAAAGATTGTAATCTGGAAGTCTAAGAGCTCCTTGCTCTTGTCTTGCAACAGTCTTGTAGTCATTTGTATTAACTGCTGAATAAAGATTTCCTACAAATCTCCAAGTTCCATAGATGCTCAAATCACTTATCGGTTTGATAGTAGCTCCTAAAGAAGCTGTAAGTTGTGGAATACTGCTGTTTCCGCTTCCTCCTACTTTTACTTTATCTAAGTACAGTGTAGTACTTCCTCCTGTTGTTGTAACAGGATTATTGCTTTCATCAAAATCAGTTCCTGTAGCATTTCCTTTATATCTGTAGTCTCCGTAAGAGAACATACCTTGTAATTCTAGGAATTTCACTGGTTTATATGTAGCATCTACTTCTACCCCCATGTGAACCTGAGTGATACCGCTGATTTCTGAATATCCTGTAACATTACCTGATGCTGTTACAAATGTTTGATTTGGAATTCTCGCCCATCTATCTTTCCATTCAGTTCTGTATAGGTTAAGGTTTGCATTGAATTTAGAAGATCTAAAACCATATCCTACCTCTGCAGAGAATATTTTCTCGTTTGTCAAGTTAGGATTCAATACCTGTTGGTTATTTGGATATACCGCTGACATAAACGGCTGCTTGCTATAGAAACCTAGATTCGCGAAAACATTATGGTTTTCATTAATGTTATAGTTAGCTCCCCCTTTTACATTATATCCTATCAGGTTTTTAAAGCTTGTTTTTCTGTAAATTACTTGCCCACTAGTTAGAACTGTAGGTCCTTCTTCATATGCTTTAAAATTATCTATTCTTCTATAAGCTTGATTAGAAATAGACCCTTGTATGAATGCAGAGAAATTATTTTTAGTAAACTCTACCTGTCCGAAACCACTATACCATAGTACTTCCCCATCATTACTATATCCTATATGCTCCTCTCTACCTAATGTTTTTCCTCCAAAAGGATTCCACGGAAGTTTTTTATAATCATGTACTCTTGTAACTACTTTTGGAACAGCATTATTTATATTAGAATCATCTTTATATCCATTAGCTCCATATAGATGGGAAAGCATTTGGTAGTGGTATCCATAGTAATATCTGTCGTCTGTTCCTATGGAGAAATTCCAGTTATCATTTATTTTGTGTTGGAAATTTGCTAAAATACCATACCAGTTGTGTGAGTTCATAGATGCTCTTCTTATAAGGGTAGATCCTGCTCCTGTTCCTGCTGCATTCGCATCTACTGCTGCATTCGCTGCGAAGATAGCATCATAGTTTATATGTCCATCAGCATCTCTGAAAGAAGCATCAGTAATTCTTTTTCCTCCTACTTTTCCTAAATCACCTGTTCCTCCACCTCTACCATTAGAAGCGTATAGTACAGTGCTCAATTTAGATTTTGGAGTAATGTTCCAATCCCAGTTGAACATCATTACTGGTTTTGCATAGAAGTTAGATTTGTTAGACAATGCTCTTCTTTTTCCTGCTGCATCTGTATAGTATCCATAATCTGGGTTATACTGTCTGTATGGGTTCCCATCATGATCTGGATTATATTTTATATAATCTTGTATTGTACTTGTATACCCTCTTTGCTCGTGCCACTGAGGAGAAGATGTTATAGTAAACTGGAAGTTATGTTTTTTATTTGGCTCAAATCCTAAAGCAAAATAGTATGCATAAGCTTCGAAATCAGTATTTTGTACATAATAAGAACCAGCTGCTCTACTCATCAAGATAGATGTAGACCAACCGCTTTCTGTTTTACCTGTATTATATGAGAAAGAAGCCTTGTGATAGTCATTGTTTCCAACTCCTATTCTTACAACACCTCCTTTTTTCATGTCTGCTGCACGCGTAATGAAGTTCATAGTTCCCCCTACAGAAGCAATTGCTAATTTAGATGAACCTAAACCTCTCTGAACCTGAATGGTACTTGTAACATCTGAAAGTCCTGTCCAGTTAGAAAAATACACTGCACCTCCTTCCATATCGTTCACTGGCATACCATTTACCATCACAGCGATGTTTCTAGATTCGAAACCACGCATTGTGATTCCTCCATCACCAAAACCACCACCAGACTTAGTCGCGTACACAGATGGTGTAGTGTTAAGCACTTCTGTCATTTCTTGGTTTCCTAATCTCTCAATGATTTGAGCAGATTTTACAGTAGAAACCGCTACTGGAGTTTTTCTGTCTTTTGCAATGTCTGCTACTCCCACAAGGACTACTTCATCAATGTTCTTTTCTGAACCTTGGGTTTCCTCTTGTGCAAAATAAAAACTTGCCGTTGTTAAAGTCACTGCTGCTATCGCAGATCTCCTTAAAAAGTTTGTCTTCATAAAATTTTTTGGTTTTCTAAATTTTAAATATCGCAAATTTACGGTTATTTTTTTAACTAAAATTAACAAATCATTAAAATTTTACATCTTAAAATGTTAATTTTTTAAATATGTCTATTTCATCCCTTTTACAAGGATATATTTTCAGAAATTTCTTCAGTTTTAGCTGTGTCGTTTTCTTCTTTTTTATCATTTTCAGAAAATTCATCATGATAAACTTGAATCAGCAATACAGTAATGGAAATCAATATCGGTCCAAAAATCAACCCGATAAAGCCGAAAATCTTCAACCCTAAAATAATCCCGAATACAGAATTCAGCGGGTGGATGTTTTCTATTCTTTTTAAGAATGTGAATCTCAGAATGTTATCCACTCCAGCGGAAAGAAAACCGAAAAATAGAACTCCCGCCGCTCCCACTGGATTTTGGCTCGCCAGCAGCATAAGTGACACAGGAACATAGACAATCGCCCCTCCCACAATAGGAATAAGCGATGCCATAGCCGTTAAAATAAATAAGAAAAACGGACTAGAAACCTCAAAAATGAGATACCCTATGAAAACTGTAAGCCCCTGCCCAATGGCTACCACAGGAATTCCCACCACATTGGCAATGATAAGTTTTCGGAAACGCTCGCCTATCTTATTGATATTAGATTTTTTCAACGGAACAGCTTTCTCCAAAGCTCTTTCCATTGCTCGCGAATTCACCAGCATAAAATACAAAATGAAATATGCCATAACGACCGTAGTAACGATATCCACTGTCGTATTCAACAAGGATGAGGTATAAACCGTCGCCCACTCACCTACTTTTTTTATGTCAATGGAATTCATGATATCATAGCCCGTCTTATCCTTTATATATTGATGGATTTGATTGGCATTCTCTATGGCTATCTCTATATATTCTCGGGAATTTGCCAGCTTTACCACCAATGTTTCTGCGATGTAATAAAACGGAACGATTATAACCAAAAGGGAAAGCAACATCAAGAAGCCAATCGCCACCCAAGGTTTCCATTTTCTGACCTCTGTAAGCTTAAAATAATAATCTCGGAAAATAACATAAAGTGTAATCGCGCCCAGAAATGATGGCAGAAAATTACTTAAATTTAATCCTATCAAAAACAAAAATCCAAAAATCATCCCCAGCAGGATTATCTGTCTGATTTTGTTGTTACTAATTTGATTTCCCATACTAAAATTTATTCTGCAATAATATCAAAAGTATTTTAAATAAAGAAAACCCTTTCCCAATTTCTTAGGAAAGGATTTTTATCATAGCAAAATGTATAAATACATTGTTTTATCAAACTTTGATTTCTACATCTACACCGCTTGGTAATTCTAACTTCATAAGAGCATCTACAGTCTTAGAAGAAGAAGAGTAGATATCCATCAATCTCTTGTGTGCAGAAAGCTGGAATTGTTCTCTTGCTTTTTTATTAACATGCGGAGATCTAAGCACAGTAAAGATTCTCTTGTGAGTAGGTAATGGGATTGGCCCATTTACTACAGCACCTGTAGATTTTACTGTTTTTACGATTTTCTCAGCAGATTTATCTACTAAATTGTAATCGTAAGATTTTAATTTTATTCTGATTCTTTGTGACATTTTAATCTAAATTTTAATTAACCTCTTGCTTTAGCTATTACTTCTTCAGCCACATTCTGTGGAGCTGGCTCATATTTTTCAAACTCCATAGAAGATGTTGCTCTACCAGAAGATAATGTTCTAAGAGCTGTTACATATCCAAACATTTCTGCTAATGGAACAAATGCTTTGATAACTTTAGCATTATTTCTATCATCCATACCATTTACTGTACCTCTTCTTCTGTTAAGGTCACCTACGATATCCCCCATGTATTCTTCTGGAGTAACAACCTCCAATTTCATGATAGGCTCCATGATTACTGGTTTAGCAGCTTTACCAGCTTCTCTAAATCCAAGTTTAGCAGCTAATTCGAATGAAAGTTGGTCAGAGTCCACTGGGTGGAAAGAACCATCTTTTAGTGTAACTTTAATTCCTTCAATCTCAAATCCAGCCAAAGGACCATTTTTCATAGCTTCTTTGAATCCTTTTTCAACAGAAGGGATAAATTCTTTTGGAATGTTACCACCTTTAATTTCGTTGATGAATTCAAGACCTGTTTTTCCTTCATCAGCAGGACCAATTTCGAAGATGATATCCGCGAATTTACCTCTACCCCCAGTTTGTTTTTTGTAAACTTCTCTGTGGTTAGCTGTAGCTGTAAGAGATTCTTTGTACTCTACTTGCGGCTGTCCTTGGTTTACTTCTACCTTGAACTCTCTTCTTAGACGGTCTACGATGATATCTAAGTGAAGCTCTCCCATTCCTGAGATGATAGTTTGTCCAGATGCTTCATCTGTTTTCACTTGGAAAGTAGGATCCTCTTCTGCCAACTTAGCTAAAGCGTTACCCATTTTATCTTGGTCAGCTTTAGTTTTAGGTTCAACAGCGATACCGATTACCGGATCTGGGAAAATCATAGATTCAAGAACGATAGGGTTCTTTTCATCACAAAGTGTATCCCCAGTTTTGATATCTTTAAATCCTACAGCCGCACCGATATCTCCTGCTTCGATGTATTCTACAGGGTTTTGCTTATTCGCGTGCATCTGATAGATTCTTGAGATTCTTTCTTTAGAATCAGATCTTGTGTTCAATACATAAGAACCTGCATCCAATTTACCAGAATAAGCTCTAAAGAATGCCAATCTACCTACATAAGGGTCAGTAGCAATCTTAAATGCTAATGCAGCAAATGGCTCATTTACATCTGGTTTTCTTGTGATTTCAGCGTCAGTTTTAGGGTCAGTTCCTTTGATATCATCTTTATCTAGTGGAGAGGGAAGGTATTTACATACAGCATCCAACATAAACTGAACTCCTTTGTTCTTAAATGAAGAACCACAAGTCATTGGGATAATAGACAAATCAATAGTAGCTTTTCTTAAAGCTTCATTGATTTCTTCTTCTGTGATAGAATCTGGATCTTCAAAGAATTTTTCCAATAAAGACTCATCATACTCTGCCACATTTTCCACAAGGTTTTGTCTGTATTCCAATACATCAGCTTTCATATCTTCTGGAATTGGAACTACATCAAATGTCATACCTTGAGTATCTTCGTGCCAAACAATAGCTCTATTCTTGATAAGGTCTACCACTCCTTTGAAGTCTTCTTCAGCTCCGATTGGTAATACGATAGGAACAGCATTAGAACCTAACATTTCTTTTACTTGACGGCAAACCGCCAAGAAATCAGCTCCTTGTCTGTCCATTTTGTTTACGAATCCCATTCTCGCAACTTTGTAGTTGTCAGCCAATCTCCAGTTAGTTTCTGACTGTGGCTCTACTCCGTCAACCGCTGAGAACAAGAACACTAACCCATCCAATACTCTCAAAGAACGGTTTACCTCTACAGTAAAGTCAACGTGCCCTGGGGTATCGATGATGTTAAAGTGGTATCCTTTAGTTTCTGGTAAAACTTTTCCTTGGTCAGTTGGGAAATTCCAGTTACAAGTAGTAGCCGCAGAGGTAATTGTAATCCCTCTTTCAGCCTCTTGCTCCATCCAGTCCATCTGAGATGTACCTTGGTGAGTTTCACCCAACTTGTGAGTTTTACCAGTGTAAAATAAAATTCTCTCTGTAGTGGTAGTTTTCCCTGCATCGATGTGTGCAGCAATACCAATATTTCTTGTATATCTAAGATCTCTTCCCATTTCAGATTAGAATTTAAAGTGTGAGAATGCTTTGTTTGCTTCTGCCATTTTGTGAGTATCTGTCTTTTTCTTAACAGCAGCTCCTTCTTCTTTAGAAGCAGCAATAATCTCAGCAGCCAATTTTTGCGCCATAGATTTATCATTTCTCAAAGAAGCATATTTGATCAACCATTTCATAGCCATAGAAATTTTTCTATCAGCTCTGATCGGCATAGGAATTTGGAAGTTAGCACCTCCTACTCTTCTTGATCTTACTTCCACATGCGGCATTACATTAGTAAGCGCATCCTTCCATACTTCAAGAGAAGTTTTTTCCTGATCTTCTTTTTTAGTTTCTACGATATCTAGTGCATCATAGAAAATTCTAAATGCAATAGACTTTTTACCATCTATCATCAAGTTATTCACAAATCTTGTTACCAATTGATCATTAAATTTAGGATCTGGTAACAACGGTCTTTTTTTTGCTTTTGTCTTTCTCATTGTTTCTTTCCTTAAAATTTAATGATTACTTTTTCCCTGCTGGTGCTGCACCTGGTTTAGGTCTCTTAGCTCCATACTTAGATCTTCTTTGTGTTCTTCCATTTACACCTGCAGTGTCCAAAGCACCTCTTACAATGTGATAACGAACTCCCGGTAGGTCTTTCACCCTTCCGCCTCTTACCAATACTATCGAGTGCTCTTGGAGATTATGTCCTTCGCCCGGGATATAAGCGTTAACTTCTTTACCATTAGAAAGTCTTACTCTGGCAACTTTTCTAAGTGCAGAGTTAGGTTTCTTAGGTGTAGTTGTATATACTCTCGTACATACACCTCTCTTCTGTGGACAAGAATCCAAAGCAACCGATTTGCTCTTCTTGGCAATTGTGGCTCTTCCTTTTCTTACTAATTGTTGAATAGTAGGCATTTTATTGCTTTATATTAAATTATTTGATTTGCAAAAGTACAACTTTTTCTAAAACTGACAAAAAGTTATTTAAAATTTATACAAAAAAACAGTTGCACCATTTCTGATACAACTGTTTTTTCATTAGGATCACAATATCATTAAATCGGTTCTATGATTTCATCTAAAATACTGTATTCGAATCGTTTAGCGATGTTATAGAGCTGCTCTCCACCATGCCCTACGATTCTTATCACGATACCACCTCCTACAGTAGTTGTGATGCCGTACTCTACACCTTCATCATCTTTTAGTGCTTTTTCTAAAAGTTCTAAAAGGTGATCTTCTTCCAGCTGCTGGTCATAGATAAAGATAGTAGCTTGGTGAGTGAAATCCTCCCATTGTCCCATTGTAGTCAGATCCATTTCGCTTGGCTTCATGTACAATCTATCTTTGAAGATAAGATGACCATCAAGGAATATTCTCGTATAGTTTTTAAATTCTTTAAACTCAAAAACCTCTCCTTCTCCGTAAAGTTTTCTTCCACAAGTAATGACCTCTCCCCAGATTACTCTAGATGTTTTAGCAATATTGATTGTATTTATCGCTTCATAAACAGAGTCTTTGTGTGGTGAAGTAGGATGTGGAATATACTGAAACATAGCATCTTCCTCTACATCTATAGTAGTAGTCTGCTTAGCAAATCCACCTGGTTTCATAGAGTGAATTCTAGAATAGGCCTGAGTTTCAAGACCTAAATTAGTTCCTTTTGCTACTCTAAAAGACATTTCATAGAAATCCCCTGCCATAATCCCAGGAGTGGAGCTTCTTATCATATATCTCAACCAAGGGTCATGAGCACTTCTCTTATCAAATCTCATCAATCCAAACGGATTGGTATAAAACATTTCCGCCAAGTGATGAAACCCATCTCGGATCTCAGTCCTTAGGCTCATCTTACTGGTGTATTCCCCTATTATTCCGTTCATAATTATCTGATAATTGCTGGTTCTTCAATATCTTCTAAAAGAGCATATTTCTTAATCCATCCGATAACAGCATCTACTCCTTCTTCTGTTTTCAAGTTTGTGAATACAAATGGACGCCCTTGTCTCATTCTCTTCGCATCGCTTTCCATTACTGCTAAATCTGCACCTACTAATGGAGCTAAGTCAAATTTGTTAATCATCAATAGGTCAGATCTTGTAATACCAGGCCCTCCTTTTCTTGGGATTTTTTCACCAGCTGCCACATCAATTACGAATATTGTCAAATCAGCCAATTCTGGACTAAATGTAGCAGAAAGGTTATCACCACCACTCTCCACGAAAAGAATTTCCATGTCTGGATGTTTAGCAGCCATTTCATCCACTGCTTCTAGGTTCATACTTGCATCCTCTCTAATCGCTGTGTGAGGACATCCTCCTGTTTCTACCCCTGCAATTCTATCTTTTGGTAATTTACTGTTTTTTTGAAGGAATTTTTCGTCCTCGTTAGTATAAACATCATTGGTGATTACACAAACATGATAATCATCCATCATTTTTCTTGATAAAACCTCTATCAAAGCAGTTTTTCCAGCACCTACAGGACCTGCTACACCAATTTTAATGTATTTTCTATTTGCCATTTTGTTATAATTTTTTGTTATACTTCAATAATTTTAATCCTTAACTCATATACAATCTTGAATACAATCTCTCGTGCTGCATAGATCTCAAATCAAATCCTACATTAGAAAGACCGATTTTATCTTCTTCCAAATTCATGGTTTTTTCTACCCAAGAAGGAATATTTCTTTTCACTTCAAAAAGAATTTTTTGTCCTTCAAGCTGACCAAGTGGAACTAGCTTAACCGCGTTAGTCACCATACCTGTAGCCGTAGAGAAATAAAACGCTGTAATCGCTTCTTCCAAAGGAATTTCCATCAAATAGCACAATGCACCATATACCACAGGATAGTTCCCCACGCTGATATTTTTAGTTACATAGTCCCCAAATTTAGTCAAGAAATCGCACTTTTGTCCTTCTTCAATGAAGATTTTCAGCAATCTCGTTCCTAGTTTGTGGCTCGCCTCACGAATTTCTCTTGGGCTCTTCATTGCACTACATTCCTCATCCAAAACAACTATTCTTTCGTAGCTGTCTTTTTCTTTCATAGCTTCATAAGCTAATCTCACATAAGCCGCATCATTATGTAATATACTGCTGGACAGCATATTATTAAGAAATAAAGCCGCCGTCTCCGTACTGTTTACAAGTCCTTTCTGCACATAGGTTTCCAAACCATTTGAGTGAGAGTACCCCCCAATCGGCAAAGTCGGATCCGCAATGTGTAATAGACTTATTAGTGAATTTACCTTCATTTTATTTCTGTTTTTTATCTATTATAATTAGTCTTTGTTTATTTACTTGGAAAAACTTTTGAAAAAAGCTGATCAGTGTCTATCTTGTGATCCTTTGCAGGAGCTTCGTGGTCAGATGATGCTTTCAGCATGTCTTCAAAAATTCTTTGTGCTTTGAACGGCTCATATCCACCTTTTTTCAGCAAATTAAAAATAGGATCTTCATAAGGGATGATAATCTCATCATTCTCAATAAAAATAGGAATGTGCTGATTACCAATCTCAAAACAGATAGTTCCCATTTCTCTCATTGTTTTGGGCTGAACCACCACCGCATCAGATGGTAATACATTGACCAGCAATATTTTATTTCCATCCTCCCATAGCACATCGTGATGTTTTAGCCTAAGATTTTCTTTCAATATTCTTAAACCTACTTCCTCTCCTTTATGACTGACTTTGCGAAGAAGTTTTCTTGTAGATTCAAACCATTCTATATCAAAAAAATCTACTTCTTTTGAGGATAAATCCTCTCCTTTCGCATTTCGAATTACCTCAGAAACCACTAACATAAGCTCATTTTTTAATTATCAATGTATTAAAAATAAAAAATCCCGTTTTCCATCCATTAGGGATTTTAAACGAGTTCAAAAATACAATAAAAAAAGTAGATAAAGGCATCATAATTATATGATATATAACAGCCTTTTTATTTTTCCAATAAAATAAATCAGAAACAGCCCAATAACCATCTAAAAACCAAAATATTACAAAGCTAAAAAATGATATTATAAGTTTATTGGGCCTCTCTCTGACTTCAACGACTAAATTATAATAGATTACTAAAAAAACAATTCTAAAGGTGTTATCTTTATCATTTTGATGACACAAATTTATAAAACTTATTCCAAATAAAAAAATATTTTTGTTACTTTTTTACAAAAAAGTAACAAAAAACCACCTTTTTAATAAAGGTGGTTCTATTTCTAAATTTCAATTCTATTAGAACATGAAATATAATTGTCCCATTGGAAGTTTGTCAGCTGGCTCACATACACATGGCATACCATCTACTTTCACTTCGTGTGTTTGTGGATTTACCTCAATCTTAGGCATTGCATCGTTGTGGTACATGTCCGCTTTTCCTACTGTTCTACATCCTTTCGCTGGTAATAATTTTTTACCTAATCCGTAAGACTGTACGATTCCTTTTTCTAAAGATACTTTAGATACGAAGAATGCAGTAGTTTCAGTGTTTGCTTTACCGTAGTTACCAAACATTGGTCTCCAGAATACTGGTTGTGGAGTTGGGATTGATGCGTTTGGATCTCCCATTTTAGAGTAAGATACAAATCCTCCTTTGATAATCAATTCTGGCTTAGCACCAAACATGTCTGGTCTCCACATTACTAAGTCTGCCATCTTACCAACTTCGATTGATCCAATGTATCTTTGGATACCATGTGCAATCGCTGGGTTGATAGTTACTTTAGAAATATATCTCTTAATTCTGAAGTTATCATTTCCTGTTCCTTCATCTTCTGGCAATGGTCCGAATTGCTTCTTCATCTTGTCAGCTGTTTGGAATGTTCTTGTGATTACCTCTCCTGGTCTACCCATCGCTTGTGAGTCAGATGACATAATTGAGAATACTCCCATATCGTGAAGGATATCTTCTGCAGCAATAGTCTCTCTTCTAATTCTAGAGTCTGCGAAAGATACATCCTCTTTTACATTTTTATCCAAGTGGTGGCATACCATCAACATGTCTAAGTGCTCATCAATTGTGTTAACTGTGAACGGCTTAGTTGGGTTTGTTGATGCTGGCAATACATTCGGATATGATGCTACTGTGATGATGTCTGGCGCGTGTCCACCTCCTGCTCCCTCTGTGTGGAAGGTGTGGATAGTTCTACCATTGATTGCTCTCATTGTATCTTCTACGAATCCTCCTTCATTCAATGTATCTGTGTGGATTGTAGCTTGTACATCATATTTATCACAAATAGTCAAACAAGAGTCGATAGCAGATGGTGTAGATCCCCAGTCTTCGTGTAATTTAAGACCGAAAACTCCCGCTTCGATTTGTTCAATGATTGCTTCTTCAGAAGAAGAGTTACCTTTACCAAAGATACCGAAGTTCATTGGCAAACCATCCAAAGCTTCAAACATTTTTCTGATGTTCCAAGCACCTGGAGTAATAGTCGTAGCCAATGTTCCGTGGTTAGGTCCTGTACCACCTCCTACAAAAGTAGTTGTTCCTCCTGCCAATGCAGTTTCTATCTGCTGTGGACAGATGTAGTGAATGTGAGTATCAATAGCACCAGCTGTAAAGATGTGTCCTTCACCTCCTAACGCTTCTGTAGATGCTCCGATAA
>CAUQMH010000039.1:0-14039 GCA_963519075.1 uncultured Flavobacteriaceae bacterium | reverse complement strand
CCTATCTGGTGTGCAGTTTCCTTTGCCAGCCCTGCCCAGAGATAGTTTTCATCCGTTCTCTTTATCGTTCTAAAAAACCAAAGACAAACCAACAAATACCCACCTATCAAACTTGCTAAAATTATAGGATAATATTCCAATCTATCCAGAAACAGGGAGTTTGAGTAAAATACATATTGATTCTTGCCATTGGGCATTGTGATAAGGAAAGGCTTGTAGGTTCTTCCCATTTTTTGAATCAAAGCATTCAGTTTTTTAGGGTCTTTTACGATTTCATCTGGAATATTTCTATAAGTTCCCTCAGCTAAAATAGGCTCATAGTTTTCATCTGTCAGAATGATGGGAATAGAGTTATTATCCTTTAAAACAGCTAAAATCAGCTCCAATGTTTCAGGGTCATTGATATGCTCATCCTGCATGAATTTCATGGCCGTAGCGATGACCTCTATCCTCTGAATTTCTTGTTTTTTCAGCCTGTCTATCAGCATTGTAGAAGAAGCAGCCAAAACCACCACCGCAAGAGTGAGAAACAAAAATATAAGCCAACGGACAAATGATGAAGTGAGATACCTCATTTTTATTTTAATATATCTAAAAGTTTAAACAATTTCGCATTTACATTACTCCCATAGTAGTTATTCACTATCACCGCAAAGACATATTTTTTGCCCTCTTTTGATGTGTGGTATCCTGCATAGGCTTTGGCATCTTTTATCGTTCCGCTCTTCATTTTCATGCCATTATATAGAGGCATAGATTCTTCAAATATAGGGAACCAACTTTGTTTTTTACCCCAAATCAAAGCCTGAACTTCCGCCCTTGCAGAGGCATAGTTCTGTGGCGAAAGTCCGCTTCCATCAGCGAAATTTATCATTGGTGCTTGGATTCCTTTACTTTTCCAAAAATCTTTGAGGATTTTCACGCCATTTGAAAAAGAAGAATTATCATTTTTTACCTTTCCAAAAGTTTTCACAAGGGTTTCTCCGTACAAATTCACACTTTTTCTCATGAACCAATAGACTATTTTGTCCATCGTAGGAGAATAATGCACCAAAATTTCTTTCCCTTGTAAAGGTCTATACTCATTCCCTTCTATCAAAAGTTGTGAAGCGGAAGTCACTTTTCCTTTAAGCTCTATATCATTGTTTGACAACCAATTATACATTTCTAATCCAAGCTGCATGGGTGGATTTGGGACAGAACCTGAAACCACTGTTGTCTTTCCACTAGGAAGAGTCCCGTTGATATAGGCTACCTCCGAATACGGCGCTGTGTAGATGATGCTCCTATCCCCTGTTTCCTTCCCTACCGATTGGGTTTCGTTTACCCATTTTACTTGCTCTGGAAGATTTACAATTTTCTTGAAAGATGTAGAAGTCCCTGCATTAGCACCTCCACTTATATGCATATCAAACTGATTTTCACGCCAGTTCACTCCCCAAACTCCTGCTCCGTAGTAATTTCCTATATCATTCCAAGGCCAGCCCCCAGGGATAGTTTGAATATCAAAATAGCTGTCATCTATTATTAAATTTCCTCCTATCTTATAGATTCCCAATGACTTAATGGCTTGTATCACTTTATTTTGAAAGTCTTCAGGTTTGTATCCTGTATATCGCCAGCTGCCGAGTGTAGGATCGCCATTAGAACTTACTATCAAATCCCCTGACAACCTGCCTTCCTCTATATTCCCTGTATAAGACACTTTGGTGGTGTATCGGAAATCTTTCCCAAGCATCTCCAAAGCCGCCATCGCTGTGAAAACCTTCTGTGTACTCGCTGTAGAAAGTCCCTTATTTCCTTGATATTCATAAATAAAATTCCCCTGCTCATCGGCTACATAGAAAGAAAGATTCGCCGAATACATCTCTGGTTCGTTCAAAAAACTTTTGGTTGCTTGGTCTAGTTTTTTAGAAATATCTTGAGAAAAAAAACTCTGAAAAAACAAGACTAATAAAAAGCAAAAAATATTTTTCATCTTTAATTTTATATACATTTCAAACGCTGATGGTGATTATTTTATTTCCTTCATGTAGACTAGTGTGTCTTTGGGTAAAATTTCTGGGTGAAAAATCTTCACATAATCCCTTAAAACCAAATCTGCACGAACAGCTCCACTCTCAAAAATATCATTTGCCATTCCCCTTTTTCTTTTATTCATCCCAAAAATTTTCCCTTTCTGATAGACATCCAGTTTTTCATAAATAGGATTCATACCTGTAAGTTCTTTTTTCGTTCTATAATTGCCCGCATTCACCCAAAATTCAGCATTTTTAGACTTCACAAAAACCTCTTCAAAACTGATGGGTACAGATTTTTTATCTTGGTTTTCCTTAAAAATATAGTCCGCTCCTGCATCTTTCAGATAATTAGCCGAAAAAGTTTTTCCACCAGCAATATACCAGTGATTTCCATACATTTCATTAGTCAAAACTTTCGGTTTATTGGGTGACTTCTGCGCTTTTTGTTTTATGCTTTCATAATCATTTTTGATTTTAGCATAGATTTCTTCCGCTCGTTTTTCCTCTCCTAAAAGTTTCCCAAACAGCTTTAAATAAGCTGCTTTATCTAAAGGTGTCTCCTCCAAATATTCATCTAAAAAAATGATTTTTATCCCATTATCCTGCAGGATTTTATATGTATTTTCGAAAGTTTCTATGTAATTCGTGAAAATCACATCTGGTTTTAGTTCAAGAATTTTTTCAATATCATACTTTTGGTCTGAACCTACATTCTGGATTTTATTTTTTTCTATAAGTTGCTGAATTTCATTGAAATAAACATACTGCACTCCAGAAATTCCTACTATTTTTTCTTCCTGCCCAAGTTCTATAAAATATCCTAAAAGACTATTATTGAGCAAAACCACTTTGGAAAAAGGCAGTTCATTTTTTTCAAAAGAATACTCAAATTTTCTAGATTTTAATAAAAATTTGTCATTCTGCTCGCTATATTGAACATTTTCAGAAATCACTACCCAAGATTTAATTGACTGGTTATCAGATTTCTTACACGACAGCACTACAAAAAAACTGATGATGTATAATATTTTTTTCCATTTCATAGTTCAAAGAAAGCAAAAAAGTATTATATTTGCAAAACTAAAATTCAGGACGCGTAGCTCAATTGGATAGAGTGCCAGATTACGGCTCTGGAGGTTGAGGGTTCGACTCCTTCCGCGTTCACAAGTTGCATTAATAATCAACAGATTACAATTGCATATCCCAAAAATACCCCCAATTCTATTTTGAGGGTATTTTATTTTATTGAAAAAGTGTAGTTTTTTTAGACCTTTTTAATTTTCTCATACTGTTACTATTCCCAAACTTTCAAATGACAAAAAAAGGAAACTTAAAATAATTCCCCTAACCATTCATTCAATGGAATAGACAAATCCATATAATTAAAATTCAATCCTTTATTTTCTTTAAGAGGCTGTATCATTTTATTAAGAGCTTTTCTGTCTTTGGTAATAAAAGCATCTATTCCTCTGTTTTGTATTTGTGCAAAAATTTTTAAATCATTAATGATGATAGCTCTTTTCTCATTATCTCTAACATCCCTATTATCTTTTAAGCAAGAATAGTATTCTCCTGCTAGTTTAGCATCTCCATAATCAAACTCCAAAATTTTAAATGTATTTAATCCTAATAGGTTGTCGGGATTATCAGCTACAGCATACTCACTTATAACAATAGTAGATAAATACATCTCTATTTTACTATTTAAAAAGTATTCAAAATACCTTACTGTATTTTGATGAAACTCATCATCAGATTTTAATAAGCGGGTAACAAAAGAGTTATCCAGCAACACACTTTTTATTTTATTCACTCCGCATTCATTCATATCACCTCTGTTTTTAATTCATCAATCCAATTGTCTAAATCTTTAATTTTGCTCAAATTAGCCTTAGCCTTTTCTATTGCTTCATGAAGCAAATTCATATTAAATGTAGGTTGATATGAAATAAAATGTACCAGTTTCAAATCACTATAACTACCATCCTCTAAATTCTTTTTTCCCTTTGCCTTTACTCCACAGATTTGATACATTCGTTTCTCTCCATCCAAAATTTGGTCTTTTGTAGCATAAATAGTCAGATTTTCTCCATTTTTAGTTGTCATATGAATGTTTGGAGTTTGTTTACCACCTTCTTGATATATTTCTCCATAAATATAAAACTCTCCCTCATAACATAGAGGAGTATTTACCTGAAAACTTGTATTCTTATCTATGATTAAAGTAGATGAATCTGGATTTAATGAAGACCGAAGTTCTAAAATCAAATCACTTTTAATTGCCTTTTTCTGAAAATTAGCAATTACTTCCTGCTGTTTGTAAGATAAAAAATTTAAACTTTTCCTTTTAGAAATCTCGGAAGTAAGACCATTAAATAATAAAACGCCTGATATAGGTAGAAAAAATTTATTTGATGCACTACCATTTTCTAATGAATAAGAAATATGAGGCCTTGTATTTTTATCCTTTTGGTTAGGATACAAGAAATTCTCAATATCAGACATTAACTCCCTTATCTCCTTGATGTCTACATCTTTAGGAGATAATGTATTAGAAACATTATCTATCTTTATTTCTATGTACCCTCTCTCTTCCACATTACAAATATATAATATTCTCCATCATAAATGCAAAATTCATACCTTCATTTAGAATATTTTTTGTAAAATATTCTGTTAAACACTTTGAATTATAAGGTTTCTCACTAATGTGAAGTTTTTCAAAATATTATAAAAACAAAAAACACTCTCAAATTTTCTTTGAAAGTGTTTTATAAAGTGTGGCCCCACTTGGGCTCGAACCAAGGACTTGCTGATTATGAGTCAGCTACTCTAACCAACTGAGTTATAGGGCCAAAGGATATTATCCTTAACAATTGGTTTGCAAATATAAATAAAAATCGTAGAACAGCAAAACAAAATTCGCATTTTTATTTCAAAAAATTTATAAAATACTGTTAATCAACAATTATATTATGAATTAAAATTGAAAATTATCATTTTTATTACAATACAAGCCAAAAATCATTAAAAATGCAATCTTTTTATTATATTTGTCTCAAATATGTTTTTTTTGAAGGATAAAGAATTAGTTGATACCATTACTCAAATCCAAAGTGGGAGCCAAAAAGCACAGACCAAGCTAATTAACTATTTTTGGGATGATGTTTTCAGTTTTGTATTGAAAAAAGTGCAGGACAGAACCATCGCAGATGAGCTTACGGTGGCTGTTTTCGCGAAGATATTAACTAAACTGAACCTTTATGATGAGAATTTTCAGTTTAAGACTTGGATTTTGACCATCGCACAAAATTCAGTAATAGACTATTGGCGGAAAAAATCAAGAGAGGAAGTCTTTACGGATGATTTTAAAGATGTTAAAAATGAATTTGAAAAATCTCCAGAGGAATTATTGATTTCCAAACAGCAGCAGCAGCATATCATCAGCACTATTGCTTCCATGGATGCCCAATACAGGAAAATCATAGAACTGAGATTCTTTGAGGAAAAAAGCATAAAAGAAATTGCAGAAACTCTGAATATTTCGGTTGCAAATACGAAAGTGAGGATAATGAGAGCAAAAAAAATATTAGCCGAATTATTAAAAAACGAATAAAAAATAATGAACAAAGAGGTTTCCGAAACAAACACTATAACTAATAAACCCAAGTGGATAAGGGTAAAACTCCCAACGGGAAAAAACTACCGAGAACTCCGCTCATTGGTTGATAAATATAAGCTGAACACCATCTGCCAGAGCGGTTCCTGCCCAAATATGGGAGACTGCTGGGGCGAAGGAACAGCTACCTTTATGATTTTAGGGAATATATGCACTCGTTCGTGTGGTTTTTGTGGAGTAAAGACTGGGAAGCCATTGGATGTAAACTGGGAAGAGCCAGAAAAAATAGCCCGTTCCATCAAACTAATGAAAATAAAACATGCTGTTATCACCTCCGTAGACAGGGATGATTTGAAGGATATGGGCTCTATCCTTTGGGCAGAAACGGTGAATGCTGTGAGAAGAATTTCTCCTGAGACCACACTAGAAACACTTATTCCTGATTTTCAAGGAATTACAAGACATCTTGACAGAATGATAGAAGTGGCGCCAGAAGTCATTTCGCACAATATGGAAACCGTGAAAAGGCTGACACGAGAAGTAAGAATTCAGGCTAAATATGAAAGAAGCCTAGATGTCCTCAAATACCTGAAAGACTCAGGACAGCGAAGAACAAAAACAGGAATAATGCTGGGGCTAGGCGAAGAAAGAGATGAAGTTTTCCAGACCATAGAGGATATCAAAAATGCTAATGTGGATGTAATCACCATCGGGCAGTATCTACAGCCAAGTAAAAAACACCTGCCTGTGAAAAGATTTATCCCTCTAGAAGAATTCGAAGAGTATAGAGTTTTCGCGGAAAATCTGGGATTCAGACATGTGGAGAGTTCGCCTCTTACAAGAAGTTCTTACAGAGCAGAAAGACATATTTTATAACTAAATAATAATTAACTTAAATTTTATATTATGAAAATTACATCATTAGGCATTTCGTTTTTAGCAGGAGCTTATTTCCTTACTTCCTGCACCACGCAGAAAAATGCAACAGAACAAAAAGTAATGGAGGTAAAAAAAGAAGAAAACCACGCTCATACCCAGCAGCATGACCATGGAATTGCCCTTGATTTGATGGATACTTCCGTGCGTCCGCAAGATGATTTTTACAACTATGTAAACGGCGGATGGATGAAAACTGCCGTAATTCCTGCTGATAAATCTACTTGGGGTTCTTTCCAAGAATTGAGAGAAAAAACTGATGAAAATTCACTAAAAATCCTAAAAAACATCCTTTCTGAAAACTACCAAAAAGGAACTGAAGGACAGCAGATTCAGGATTTGTATGCTACATACATGGATATGGACAAGCGTAACGCAGACGGCATCAAACCTATCGAAAAGGATTTAGAAGAGATAAACTCTATCAGAAACCTGAAAGACCTTCAAAATTACCTTATAGGAGCGGTGAGAACTGGCGACAATCCGCTATACGGATGGAGCGTTTATACAGACCTGAAAAACTCTAAGATGAACGCTGTTTATCTTGGTGGGCCTCGTTTAGGTTTAGGAAAAGATTATTATCAAAAAGAAAATGAAGCGAACACAAAAACTATCGCTGAATACAAGAAATATGTAGCTTCTCTATTGCAGATTTTAGGTTACAAAAACGCAGATGCTACAGCGCAGAAAATCGTAGATTTTGAAAAGAGTTTAGCTAAAACTATCCTAACTAACGAGGAAGGAAGAGATGCCAACAAGCGATACAACCCAAAAACTACGGCTGAACTTTCTAAATTGGTAAAAAATGTAAACTTGGCTAACTATCTGAAAGAAGCAGGAGTAAACACAGACCGAGTAATTCTATCCGAGTTGAAATATTACGAAAACCTTGATAAATTCATCAATAGTAATAATATCGCTCTAATCAAAGATTATCTAAAACTTCGCCTTCTTTCTGGAAGCGCATCGAGCCTTGACCAGAGATTGGATAAAATTAACTTTGATTTTTACAGCAAATATCTACAAGGACAAAAAGAACAAAGAGCTATGGACAAGAGAGCTCTTAGCCTAATCAATGGCGTTCTTGGTGAGGCTTTTGGAAAATTATATGTTCAAAAATATTTCTCTCCAGAGGCTAAACAAGAAATGGAAATCCTGATAGGTTACCTGAAAAAGGCTTACCACAAGCACATCAGCGAACTAGAATGGATGTCCAGCGAAACAAAAACCAAAGCACTGGACAAGTTACACAAATTCTCTGTAAAAGTAGCCTACCCGAACAAATGGGAAGATTACTCTAAACTCGTAGTAGAATCGCCTAAAAATGGGGCGTCGCTTTATTCTAACTTAAAAAATGTATCTGAATGGAGCTACGAGAAAAGCCTAGAAAAAGTAGGAAAACCTGTAGATAAAGAAAAATGGGGAATGCCGCCTCAAACGGTAAACGCCTATTACAGCCCTACGAACAACGAAATCGTATTCCCAGCGGCTATTCTACAAGCACCTTTCTTTGATTTCAAAGCTGACCCAGCGGTGAATTTCGGAGGAATAGGAGCGGTTATCGGACACGAGATTTCTCACGGATTTGATGATGGAGGAGCTCGTTTCGATGGAGATGGAAACCTCAACAACTGGTGGACAGAGCAAGACCGTAAGAATTTTGACATCAAAGTAAAACAACTTGCAGAGCAGTACAGCAAATACGAACCTGTAAAAGGAAGTTTCGTGAATGGTGTATTTACCAGCGGTGAAAACATCGCAGATTTAGGTGGTGTTGCTATCGCCTACGATGCTCTTCAAATGTACCTAAAAGAAAGAAAAAATCCAGGTGTCATCAGCGGTTATACCCAAGAGCAAAGATTTTTCCTAAGCTGGGCTACTATTTGGAGAACTAAATCTACAGAGCAGTACCTCATCAACCAAGTGAAAACAGACCCGCACTCACCAGGGTTCTACAGAGCTTTTGCTCCGCTTACCAATGTAGATGCTTTCTACAAGGCATTTAATGTAAAAGAAGGAGACAAACTCTACAAAAAACCAGAAAACAGAATCAAAATCTGGTAAGAAAACCATAAAAAATCCATCACAAAATGTGATGGATTTTTTTTCTATTTATCTCTTCCCATTTATTCAGACTGCTTTCTTTAAAATTTATCGTAAATTAAATGATTAGAACTTTTTTTATGTGAATCCACATTTCTATAAATTCTCGTGGGAAGAAATCTTCTTCAGTAGTTTTAGGTAATTGACTATTATAACTATCCAGTTCTAATATATTTTTAGAAATTCTACTATCTACATAAATATTCAAACCTTTGTATGAAAACTTTCCATACTTTTCGTTATTCTCATCAATAGTTTTAGTATTTAAAAATAATATTGAACAACTATCAGCATTACAACTACCTTCATTGGTATAAATAAAAACATTATTACTATCCTTCATATCACTATTTATAACCTCATCACAATAAAGAATAAATAACTTCTCAATATCTTTATCCTTAAAAATTTCATTAGGAGCTTTACTACATCCTGCTAAAATAAATATAAGCCCTATTACAAGGTATTTTCTCATGATTTTATTTCTCAATGAATACCAAATATACAGATGAAAACCAATATAAAAAAACATTGAACATCCTAATAATAACGATATTCTATAAGGATACACCGATATTGATGGATACCACCAAAACATAAAATATATCAGATATATTAAGGTCAGAAACAGCATTCTATTCGCCTTATTACCAACCATCAACCAAATAAAAGCCGATAAAACCAAAACAATGCTGAAAACAAATTTATTATAATATACTGCTATCCCAAAAGCAATATCCCTTCTCGCTGGGAAATAGCTATTTAAAAAACTCAAAACCAGCTCCTGTAAGATAATATATAATATCATCGCAAAAACCGATGACATACATAGCCGAACTCTGCTATTTTTCATCATTCTTCACAGTTTTTAAAATCTTCTGTTTTCAAAGGTGGCAACGAAATAGCCTTCCTCAATGAATCACTTTTTGCTCTGTCTTTTATACAAGGTTTCCCAAATTTAGACCCCATATAGACTTTTTTTCCTTTACTTATATGCCAATAATATTTATCCATTATTAATAATAATGTTTCTTCTTTCATATTTCCTTTTTTTACTTCCTTTATTAAAATATCTCTATACTCTTTATTATTTACAATATGTTGAGGATTATGGAGCAAAACAATTGTAGCAGTTGCTTGGACACATTTTTCATTAATATATGTTCCTATATTATCTTTGTTAGGATATCCATTTTTATTTATAAAATTTATTACTCTTTGGAAGTTTAGAGAATCTATTTTAATATTTGATTTTTTATCTATAACTATTCCTTCTTGTCTTATTCCTTGGTCTATTCCATATATTTCACACAATTCAAAGGCTAAATTATTTTTTGAAGTTCTTTTACTCTGCGCTGAACATCCATACAAAATCACAAATAAAAGGAGAACTTTTATAAACACACTTACTTTACTATTTTTTACCTTTCGCATATCTTATTTTTTTGTTTTCTTTCCAAAGGTAGTTAAATTTCCCTCCTTATAGAAATTTTACTCCGTAAGCCTCCAAGTTTTTCTCCGTAAGCCTCGAGAAAAATTTCCATAAGCCTCGCGCAAATCTTCCGTAAGCTTCGAAGAAAGCTTCCATAACTATATAAATTTCATCACCACAGAAAGCTTCTCACTTCTTAGGAATTATCCTATATCGCCGAATAACATAAGTATCTAAAACGGAACGGCTATATTCCAATTCTAGCTCATAATTCTTTATTATGTCTTCCCTGTCTAACTGCTGGTTATTTCTATATCCCAAACTATACCGCTGATTATGAAAGTAAAAATAAACCGAGTTTCTTCGCCCTGATATAAAGTTATAGACGGGACATCTCATTATAGATACATCTCTATCGGCAGCCTTTTTAATATAAAACAGAAAACCTATTCTTATCATTAAAAATAAAGCAAAAGCTATTGCCAATGAACTTAAGAACTCCATTACAAAACTATACCCTGCTTTTTTCCTATTAGAAAAATGAAAATATCCCAAAGTAACAGCCAGCGAACCAGCATACAACATAACATTTACACGAAAAGGAAAGTTTAATATTTTCTCATCTTCCCCAGCGTAAAAACCCAGTAATACAGCACCTACTATATAAAATACTTTTTTGTTTTTTATCATTTTTGTTAAATCATTACCACCAAAGATAATTAAATTTTCATCGCAGAGTAGCATAATTTTGTTGTAAATTTGTAGGATTATTAAATCTAATAAGAATGTCAAAGCCGAAAAAGGAGCAAAACGAATATATAGAAATCTACGGAGCACGCGAACACAACCTGAAAAACATCGATGTCAAAATCCCCCGAAACCAGCTGGTAGTCATCACTGGGCTTTCTGGCAGCGGAAAATCTTCCCTCGCGTTTGATACCATCTTCGCCGAAGGACAGCGCCGCTACATCGAGACTTTTTCTGCCTATGCCCGCCAGTTTTTGGGTGGTCTGGAGCGTCCTGATGTGGACAAGATAGAAGGGCTCTCCCCTGTCATCGCCATCGAGCAAAAAACTACCAACAAAAATCCCCGCTCCACAGTAGGCACCGTTACAGAGCTTTATGACTTCCTGCGGCTGCTCTTTGCGCGGGTTTCAGATGCCTACTCGCTCACCACTGGCAGAAAGCTGGTCAGCTACACGGAAGAGCAGATTTTAGAAGCGATAAAATCTAACTACAAAGACGAAAAAGTCCTGCTCACTGCTCCTGTAATCCGCGCAAGAAAAGGGCACTACCATGAACTTTTCGTGCAGATGGCGAAGAAAGGCTATGGACAAGCTCGGATTGATGGAAAACTGCAAGACATTGAATATGATTTAAAACTTGACCGATACAAAAACCACGATATAGACATCGTTATAGACCGTTGGATTATCGGCGAAAGCGCCACCGAATCCCGTATGGAGAAATCCCTCCGCACGGCTTTAGACATGGGCGAAGGTATCATCGGAATACAAAAATTCGGTTCAGATGAAATAGAATATTTCTCTAAAAACCTAATGGACGAAGACACAGGGCTTTCCCTCGCACAGCCAGAACCCAATACTTTTTCTTTCAATTCTCCGAAGGGAAGTTGTCCGCACTGCAAAGGACTTGGAATAATTAAAAAAATCAATACCGATTTCTTCGTAGAAAACCCAAAACTATCCATCTCCGCAGGTGCTTTGAAACCTTTGGAAACTTATAAATTCAGTAAATGGGTTTTGGCGCAGATTAGCAGTATTTTAGAGCTTTATGGACAGAGTCTGGACACGCCTTTTGAGAAAATATCTCCAGAGGCGCTGGACTACATCTACAATGGTATTCACCTGCAAGAAACCCGCGAACTGAAACACGCTGGAATCAGCAAAAAGATAAAAATAGAGTTTGACGGATTGATTTCCCATTTGGAGCAAATCATCGAAGACAAAGAAAACTACGGAGCCACGCAGATAGAACGCGATTTCACGGTGGAACAAATCTGCCCAGAATGCAATGGCGCAAGGCTTCAGGCGTCAAGTTTAAGTTTTAAAATCGATGGTAAAAACATTGCCGAAGTGGCTGCATTGAGCCTTTCTGACCTGATGGACTGGCTGAATGATGTAGAAAATACTTTCTCCGACAAAAATAAAATCATCGCCTACGAAATTCTAAAAGAAATAAAATCCAGACTGAGATTTCTACTGGATGTCGGCTTGGAATATCTCAGCCTCAGCAGAAGTTCTAAAACCCTCTCTGGCGGCGAATCTCAGCGAATCCGTCTGGCTACACAGATAGGCTCCCAGCTGGTAAATGTGCTTTACATCTTGGATGAACCGAGCATCGGGCTTCATCAGCGAGACAATGAAAGACTTATCAATTCACTAAAAAACCTCCGCGATATCGGAAACTCGGTTTTAGTGGTGGAGCATGACAAAGATATGATTTTAGAAGCGGATGAAGTTTTGGATATCGGCCCTAGAGCAGGAAAACACGGCGGCGAAGTCCTTTGGCAGGGAAAACCAAAAGATTTATTAAAGGCTGACACCATTACCGCTGACTACATCACAGGAAAAAGAAAAATAGAAATCCCAAAAGAACGAAGACACGGCAACGGAAATTCGCTACTGCTGAAAGGCGCCACAGGAAACAACCTAAAAAATGTAAATCTGGAAATTCCTTTAGGCAAATTAGTGGTCGTTACAGGTATCTCTGGAAGTGGGAAATCTTCCCTTATAAATGGGACGCTCTACCCTATTCTCAATAAGCATTTCTACCGCGCTGCGCAGGAACCTCTACCCTACAAATCCATAGAAGGGCTGGAAAACATTGACAAAATAGTAGATGTAGACCAGGCACCTATCGGAAGAACGCCACGCTCCAACCCTGCCACTTACACAGGTGTTTTCGGAGATATCAGAACGCTCTTTTCCGAGCTTCCAGAGGCAAAAATACGAGGCTACAAACCAGGAAGATTTTCCTTTAATGTAAAAGGAGGAAGATGCGAAACCTGCCAAGGCGGCGGACTGAAAGTCATAGAAATGAATTTCCTCCCTGATGTGTATGTCCACTGCGAAACCTGCAATGGAAAGCGTTTTAACAGGGAAACTCTAGAAGTAAGATACAAAGGCAAATCTATTTCCGATGTCTTGGAAATGACCATAGATGAGGCGGTGGAATTCTTCCAGCCTATCCCAAAAATCTACAACAAAGTGAAAACCTTACAGGAAGTCGGACTGGGATACATTTCGCTGGGACAGCAGTCTACCACGCTCTCGGGTGGAGAAGCACAGAGAATAAAACTCGCCACAGAACTCTCTAAAAAACAGACAGGAAACACGCTCTACATCTTGGATGAACCTACCACAGGGCTTCATTTTGAGGATGTAAAGATACTAATGGACGCCATCAATAGGCTGGTAGATTTAGGAAACTCGTTCATCATCATAGAGCACAATCTGGATGTGATAAAACTCGCTGACCACATTATAGACATCGGCCCAGAAGGTGGGAAAAATGGAGGGATAATCGTAGCAAAAGGGACTCCCGAAGAAGTAAGCGAAAATAAAAACTCGGTTACAGGGAGTTTTTTGAAAAGGGAGCTAAGTTAGAATTATAAAAGATTTTATTATTATGCAATTAGAATTATCAGAACAATTGATGTATTCAACAATTAGAATTGAATGTGAAAATGAAAAGGAGGAAACTTCAACAGGAACAGGGTTCTTTTTTTGTTTTCAAAAAGATAATTATAGTATTCCTGTAATCATTACTAATAAACATGTGGTAAAAGGCTATAATTTAGGAAAATTGTTATTTACTCTACAAGATGAAAATGAAAATCCAAAAGATCAAGAACATTATCGTTTTGAAATTCGTGATTTTGAAAAATCTTGGATAGATCATCCAG
>CAUQMH010000038.1:0-14196 GCA_963519075.1 uncultured Flavobacteriaceae bacterium | reverse complement strand
TTTGAATAAAAAAATAAAGAATGGATATTCAAGAAATTTTAAATCAAGGAAACTATCATTTGATAGATGTGCGTGAGCCAGAGGAACTTATAGCAAATGGAGCGATAGAAGGCGCTGAAAATATTCCGCTGGGCGAGGTGGAAAATCACGCAGAAGAAATTGCAAAATTGGATGGAAATGTGATCTTTTTCTGCCGAAGCGGAAACCGAAGCGGAAAGGCTACGGAAGCGTTTAAACAGAGAGGATTTACCAATGTTTATAACGGCGGCGGCTACGAGGAATTATCTAAATTGTTATAATTCTTAAAAATAAACAAAAACTTACCCAAATTTTGGGTAAGTTTTCGTTTATCAATGGGTGTTAATTTATCACAGAAACGCCTTTTTCTAAAAGTTCAAAAACTGTGTTTTTGGCATCATCAGGGTGGAGGTTCACGGCTTTCGTGCCTTTAAAATGAAGAATGACCTTAAAACCTTCCGAAACAGCATCAATACAAGTGTATTTCACGCAATAATCTAGCGCTAATCCTACGATTTCCACGGTTTCTATGTTCTTGGATTTTAGATAATTATAAAGTCCAGTGTCGATTAGTTTTTGATTGTCAAAAAATGCGCTGTAGCTGTCTATTTCAGGGTTCATTCCCTTCTTGATGATGTATGTAGCCTTATTTTTTTCTAAATCAGGGTGAAATTCTACTCCCGAAGTTCCTTGCACACAGTGGACTGGCCACATTGTCTGGGAAATGCCGTTTAGCTCGATGATTTCGCCAACAGATTTTCCGTTATTGACCGCAAAACTTTTGTGTTCTGTGGGATGAAAATCTTGGGTAAAGATGATTTCATCATAGTTGTTGGTTTTCATCAGATGGTTGATGTAAGGGATAATCTTTTCTCCATCAGTGACTTCTAGGCTGCCGCCTTTACAAAAATCATTTTGGATGTCCACTACAATCAGGGCTTTTTTCATTTTAAATTCAATTTATTTTCAATATTACTAAATAATTGATAATTTAGCAAAAATTTTTTGACTTATGGGTTTAATGGATTTTTGGAAAAAATTAGTAAAAGCGTATAAAGACAGCCAAATTTGGAATAAAATAGAGACCAGTGAGGATTTGAAACAGGCGTATAAAGATTCTTATGAGAAGCCTGTGGCTCTTTTGACCTGTGCAACGATGCATTTCCGAAGTGATTATATGATATCGGATTTTGAAAAGCAGGCAAGAAGAATGGATTTGTCCAGAGTGAAATTTTATAGACTGAACTATACAGGAAATTCTAAACTAAAACAAGAACTGAGCGAAGATTTGGGGGTTCCGATAGAATCTGCTACCTTTTTGCTTTTTCGTGATGGACAGGTTATTTTCAAGAGACACGAAGAGCTAGTGGATATGGAAAGGCTGATGAAAAAGTTGTTCGAAGAATAGAAATGTTTGATGAGTATCTTCTAAATACACTAGGTGTTTCACCCTCATCTATTGAGGGATACAAGAAATACATAAAGCCTCTTAAAGTGGAAAAAGGACAGTTTCTGTTGAGGGAAGGGGAAGTGTGTAGAAATACTTTTTTCGTGGAGAAGGGACTCCTTCGTTTATATTCTATCAGTAAGGCAGGTAAGGAACATATTATTCAGTTTGCGCCTGAAAATCATTTAATTGCAGATAGAAGTAGTCTGTTTTTTGGTGAAAGTTCAGATTATTTTATCGATGCGATAGAGGATAGTGAAATCATATCTTTAAGCTCTGATTTTTATGAACATATGAGCCAAAATAACCCTGAAACAGGTGCGAAACAGATTTTACTTCTGCATAATCACGCCAGACAATTACAAAAAAGAGTAAATCTTCTACTTGGGGCGAATGCAGAGGAGCGGTATTTGGACTTTATCAAGGTTTATCCTAATGTTTTCAGGAGAGTTCCGCAGTGGATGGTAGCTTCGTTTTTAGGGATTACACCAGAGAGTCTGAGCCGAGTGAGAAAAGAAATCGCAAATAAAGAGAGAAAAAATGATTAAATTTTATAAATATCAAGGGACTGGGAATGACTTCATTATGATAGATAATAGAAATCAGTCTTTTCCTAAACATGATGTTGATTTAGTGAAAAAAATGTGCGACCGTCGTTTTGGAATTGGTGCAGATGGCTTGATTTTATTGGAAAATCGCGAAAGTATTGATTTTCAGATGGTTTATTATAATTCGGATGGAAATGAAAGCACAATGTGCGGCAATGGAGGGCGTTGTATCGTGGCTTTTGCGCATTTTTTGAATGTTTTTGAAAATAAAGCTAGATTTAATGCAATAGATGGGCTTCACGAGGCTGAAATCAATGGAAATGTAGTGAAGTTGAAAATGATAGATGTTCCAGAAATTGTTAAAATAGATGCTGATTATCAGTTGAATACAGGTTCCCCGCATTTTGTGAGATATGTAGAGGATGTGCAAAATCTGGATGTTTATAAAAATGGATACGAAATCAGAAATTCTGAGCCTTATAAAAGAGAAGGAATAAATGTAAACTTTGTTTCTAAAATATCTGATAATGAGGTGTTTGTGAGAACTTATGAACGAGGTGTAGAGGATGAAACATACAGCTGTGGAACGGGAGTTACGGCGAGCTGCCTTACATTTATGAATGAATTTGGTGGAGGAGAGGTTTCTGTAAAAACACTCGGCGGAAATCTGAAAGTGTATGCAGAAAAGCACGAGGCAGGATTTAGAAATATTTGGCTGGAAGGCCCTGCTGAATATGTTTTTGAGGGTGTTTTCAAATTAGATTAAAAATGAAAAAAGTAATTATAGTTTTTTTAGGATTGTTCCTAATCTGTGGAGGATTTTTTGGATATACTTTATATAAAAAATATAAAGGGAATAATGTCAAAAAATCTGGATATTTTCTGGTGCCGAAGGATGCGAATTTAGACCAAGTTTTGGATAGTCTAAAACCATATATAGCTGATATGGAGGCTTTCCGAGATGTAGCGGAGTCTAAGCATTTGGGGAAATTCATCAAAGCAGGAAGATATAGAGTGAAGGAGGGCGATGATAATACGAAGCTGGTCAATATGCTGAAAGCAGGACTGCAGACGGAGGATACTTTTAGGATAAAGGATTTTGATGATGTTTATCAGATGATAGGGCGTGTGGCGAGGAAAACGCAGGAGGATTCTTTGGGCTTCGTGACTGTGTTTGATAGAATCGCGCAGGAAAAAGGACTAAATTCGGCAGAGGATTTGAAAATATATTTCTTTTCGGATACTTATCAGTTTTATTGGACAGTGACACCAGAGGAGTTTTTCAAAAAATTTGAAAAAGACTACAATGAATTTTGGACAGAGGAGAGAAAAACCAAAGAGCAGAAACTGGGGCTGACAAGAGAGCAAATCTATGCGCTTGCTTCCATTGTTCAGAAAGAATCGGGAGGGAAAGAAGATGAGCAGAAAACCATAGCAGGGCTCTATCTAAACCGCTATGAAAAGGGCATGAAACTTCAGTCCGACCCTACCGTAATCTATGCGATTAACAAAGAGCATAATTTTACCAAACAAATAAAGAGAATTTATAATAAAGACCTAAGGCATCCATCGCCGTATAATACCTACGCGAATGCAGGAATTCCGCCAGGGCCTATCTGTATGGTGAATAAGGCAGTGGTGGATAATGTGTTGAATGCCAAAAAAAATAATTATATCTTCATGTGTGCAGACCCTGAAAAGTTGGGTTATCATAAATTCACGGATTCTGATATAGAACATGCGAAAAATGCAAAAGCATATCATGAATGGTTGAATAAAAATAAAATAAAATAAAAAAATAGTGTGAAATCAATAATTTTTGTAATTTTACACCCAATAATAGAAAACTTTAAAATTTGTATATTATGAGAAGAAATGTACTAGTTGCTTTACTCTTGGGGAGTTTGCTAAATGCTCAGCAGGGTAATGACAAACTGAAAAAGGAAATGGATGAGAGGAGAAAGCAGTTGTTCAAACAATTTGAGTTCTACGCTCAGAAGGAGGTTTATAGAAATAATTCTACTGAAAATCCAAAATCAGAAAGTGTTATTAAAAAAGACCTAAAGAAAGAAAGGGAAACTATTTCTTTCTTCTTTGGGGGAATTCCATATTTTCTAAAATCTTATGATACAGACCAAATTAAAAATTCTAATGTAGATGCTATCCAAGAAGGAACTATAGATGGTCTTACAGGAAGTTTTAATGGAGAGGGGATGAAAGTGTCTGTTTTTGATGGAGGTCGTGTTTATGCAGAGCATTCAGACTTTGGAAGTAGTGCGAGAATAACTAATAAAGAAGCTGATACAGTGCCTTACAGTAGTCATGCTACAGGAGTAACTGGAATGATGGGAAGTAAAGGTCAAAACCTAAATGTGACTTCACGAAAAAAAGATGGAAGTCCTATTAGAGTTGTGATGAATACCAAAGGAATGATGCCAGAGGCTGTTTTTGATAGTTATTTTGGGAATTCTACTCTTGATGGGGAGACAGAAGAAAAAGATATTTCAGCTAAAATAAGAGATAGCAAGCCTGCTCTATCTAACCACTCTTATGGAAATGTTATAGGATGGAATTTAAATAACGGCTCTATGGGAGTTGCTTGGTATTGGAGTGGTTCGTATGTTCCAGCAACTGGGCAATCATATGATTTAAATGGAACATACTATAATAGGGATAAAGAGTTGGATGATATAGTATACAATAATCCTTATATGGTGGTGGTGAAATCTGCAGGAAATTCCTATGGAGATGGACCTGCATCAACTCCAATGTATCCTGCTTATTATAGAAAATCTGATGGAACTTGGGGGCAGTTTTCATCTACAGATGCGGCTCCTCAGGATAATTGTGCGGCTGAATATGACTGTATCCCAACAGGAGCTGTTGCTAAGAACATTATCACAGTAGGGGCTACTGAAAAAATCAGAACTGCCGAAGAAGGGTTTGATGGAAGATATACTCAGGTGTCTGATGTGGTTAAGGCTGATTATAGTAGTGCTGGACCTCGTGATGATGGAGCTATCAAGCCAGACATTGCAGGGGTGGGAAGTACAGTGTTATATCCTTCTACATCTCCTGCAGGATCAACTACTTATGGTATAGGAAATGGAACATCTTATTCTGCTCCACAGGTTACAGGGATTTTAGGGCTTTGGAGTCAGATTTATCAGTCGCTTTTTGCAGGGCAAAAGCTCAATGCAGCATCAGCTAAAAACCTTCTTATTCATACAGCACAGGAGGCAGGAAATGTAGGGCCAGATGTTTGGTATGGATGGGGATTTGTAGATGCTAAAAAAGGAGCAGAGCTATTAGTTCAGAAAAAACAAAATAAAGTTATTTTTGAAGATAAAGAACTCAAAAATGCTAAAAAGAATGAATTTTTGGTGAAAACAGATGGTTCACAACCACTTAAGGCAACTATCGTTTGGACAGATCCATCTGATAAAAATTCTGACTATAATACATATGGCGAAGCTCATAATAATAGAACATCTAAGTTGGTGAATGATTTGGATTTAAGAATAACTAATGTTCAAACTAATGAGGTTCATTATCCATGGAAACTAGATGTAAATGCTCCGCGTAACCCAGCGATAAAAGGAGATAATACAGTAGACAATGTAGAGCAGGTTCTTATAGACCAGCCAGCAGCAGGAATTTACAAAATAGAAGTGTCTAATAAAGGAACTTTAGTGAACAATGATGGAGCAAATGCAGAAAAGCAAGTTTACTCTATGATAGTAACGGGTTATACTGAGATTCCAACTCCAGAGGTGATACCAGCAGAGGCTTCTCCTACATTATTGGCGGATGGGAATAATAAGGTAAATGTGAAATTTGTAGAAAATATTAATAATATCAAGATTTTTGATATGTCAGGAAGACTCATCAGAAGTATAGCTCCTAGTAGTGTGCAGACTTATGATGTTGATTTCTCTGGATTACCAGCAGGAATATATGTCCTAACGGCATCTTCTGCAAATCATAAACTAAGTAAGAAAATCAGAAAACAATAAAGTTCAAAAAAAGAACTCTTAAAAATAAGGGTTCTTTTTTGTTGCTAGAATAATAAAAAATATTATCTTTGTATTTTAAAATTTTTAAACTTAAATACTACATTTTCAATGAATTTAATTAAATATAAATTTGTTGATTAAAATAAGAACATATTAAAAGATAAATATATGAAAAAACACTTTATTTTATTAGGGGTGCTGACTATGGGGTTAGCATATTCCCAAACAGGAAAAGTAGGGATAAATACAAATAGTCCTGAAGCGACTTTGGATATAAAACCAAATGCAGCAAATTCGGCGGTAGGAGCAACTACTAATGAAGGGATGCTTGTTCCTAGGCTAAGCAAAGCGAGATTGAATTCAATTGCTGCTGTTAATTTGAAAGAATCTACATTGGTGTATGTGTTTGATTTTTCAGGAGCTACTACATCCACTACAACTGATGTAACTTCTAAAGGTTTTTATTATTACAGCACAGCAACTAGTAAATGGGTGAAAATAGCGGAAGGAGTTATGCAGGAACAAGACCTTAGATTAGTGGGGACTAACAGCCACATCACACAAGATGCAGGTGTGGGCGGAAATGGTAGTGGAGTAGGAACGGGCCCTCATAATATAGGTATAGGGAAAGATGCTCTATTTTCCAATACAAGTGGTTCTCACAATATAGCTGTAGGACTAGATGCTTTGCGTTCTAATACTACTGGGGTTAATAATGTGGCAGTAGGTATAGGATCTTTGCGCTCTAATGGACAAGGAAGAGGGAATGTAGGTGTAGGTGCTAATACATTGTATTCTAATATAGGAGGTATGTATAATGTGGCTGTTGGGGAAAATTCTTTGTATCATACTATTTCTGGTATCGGAAATGTGGCTGTTGGTACAGATGCTCTTTTTAGAAATACAACAGGAGCTAATAACACAGCAGTTGGTTATACTGCTCTATATAATAATACCACAGGATCAAGTAATATTGCTAATGGTTTTGCGGCTTTGTATAGTAATACTACGGGGGATCGTAATATGGCATTAGGACACCATGCTTTGTATAGTAATACAAGTGGTTCTAATAACATGGCTTTTGGTACGGAAGCTTTAAAAGCAAATACGATAGGGGCAAATAATATTGCATTAGGAACATCTTCTCTTACATCTAATATTGGAGGGAATTTTAATATTGGTATTGGTCAAAAATCATTGATGACAAATACAGTGGGAGAAAGTAACATAGGTGTAGGTTCTCAGGCATTGCAGAATAATATTTCAGGAAGTTATAATGTGGGGCTTGGGTTTGATGCTCTTCGTTTCAATACTGCGGGAAATCATAATGTGGGGCTTGGGTTGTATGCTCTTAGCAAAAATACAGTAGGGATGAGTAATGTAGGATTGGGACATTCTGCACTTTCTAATAACACTATAGGGAGTCATAATGTGGGGTTAGGAACTAATGCTCTTACTAAAAATACTACAGGAAACTATAATGTAGGTATAGGAAACTCTACATTAACGAATAATGCTGCAGGGATGGCCAATGTAGCTATAGGAAATCTTTCTTTGGTGTCCAATAATGGCGGAAATTATAATGTGGCTGTTGGAAATGAAGCTTTAGGAGCAAATACTTCAGGAGCATATAATATAGCATTAGGAACGAGCACATTAGCAAACAACACTACGGGACAACATAATAATGCCCAAGGTCTAAATGCACTACAAAATAATATAACAGGAAATAATAACATTGCCCTAGGTAATGGTTCAGGTGGATGGGTAAAAGGACATAATAATATCCATATAGGTAGTGCTAATTTCCAATCTGTGTCTACAGGAGAACTAGATAATGTAATAGCGATAGGAAATGGAATAGGTTCTAGTGCACTTACAACTGCTAATTCAAATGATAATACCATTATCTTAGGATATCAGAATGGACATAGTTTTAGTCCTAATGTGGGAATTGGTACCTATAAACCAGATTCTAAAGTTCATATTGTAACTAATGGACCGAATGCTATCAAGATACAAGATACCAACCAAGGAGTGGGTAAAGTCCTTACCAGTGATGCTAATGGGGTAGGAACATGGAAAGAACCAGCGCCGCCAATTGCTGACTTTACAAGACAATATGCTCGTACAACAGTTAATTATGACCTGCAACCAGCTACGACTCAACCAATACCTGGAATCAATGATTTTATAGCTCCTAAAACAGGTAAGTACTTAGTGTTATTCCATTCTTTCCTTCAGAATGCATGGGAAACAGGTACTAGAAACTTATACTTTATCATGCTCTTGAATGGTGCACCATGGATAGATGCTGATGAGACATATAGTTATGTAGAGACGGGACATTATTTTAACCAACATTATTCTAATATTATAGGTCTTACAGCAGGAGATACAGTTAGTTTTAGAGTAAATGCTAATAGAGGGAAGTTAAGATTTCAACCTACTTGGGCTCCAAGAAATAGGGTTGAAATAGTCTATTTAGGGCAATAATTTTTAAAAATTTCATATTTTACAAAAAAGAGATACTATATGTGTCTCTTTTTTTATGAACTTTAGAGGATAAAAATTTTATCTTATTTATCCTAAGTATAAAATTTTCAGTGAATTTGATTATATTTGCAGACTTAAATAAAAATTATAATTCATAATGCAAGGAAAAGGTCTTATTACTATCATTGCTGTTGCCCTTGGGCTTATCTGTATTACAGAGCTTCTGCCAACTTGGTATGCCAATAAAATAGAAAGCGAAGCGAAGGCATTAGCAGGAAATAATGAAGAAAAATATCAGAAAGAATTAGACAAACTTTCTAAAGACACTCTAAATCTTGGCTTTACGAAGCTATACTACACCAATGCCAAGGAGCGTGAGATGAAGCTGGGGCTTGACCTAAAAGGAGGTATCAATGTCCTTTTGGAAATTAACCAAAGAGATTTGGTGACCAATCTGGCTGACTATTCTACAAATGCTGTTTTTGTGGAGGCTTTGGATAGAACGGATAAAGCACAGGAAAACTCTACCAATTCGTATATTCAGAATTTCTTTGTTCAGTTTGATATTGTGAATAAAGAAAAAGGAGCAAACCTAAAACTTGCCAGCCCAGAAGTGTTTGGTACACAAAATCTGAGCAGTGAGATAAAATTTAATACTCCTGATGAAGAGGTTAAAAAAATCATCACTAAGAAAATAGAAGCGAGTATAGGAGCTGCCTATGAGGTTATCAGAACTCGTATCGACAAGATGGGAGTTACCCAGCCGAATGTACAGCAGGTGCCAGGGACAGGAAGAATCTTGGTAGAAATGCCTGGTATCAAAGACATAGATAGAGTGAAACAAATGCTCCAGACTTCTGCAAAACTTCAGTTTTGGGAAGTGGGAACAATCCAAGAAGTTTTCCCTTACTTGGAGGAAATGAGCAAAAATGTTATCGTGAAAGGCGATTCTATGGGAGTGAAAAAAGGGTTCAACCTTACTAAAGCTCTCAATTTAGATAAATTAAGATCTAATGCTGTGGCAACTGTCAAACTTTCTGACACTGCTTCAGTTAATAAAATTCTTAATAGCGAAATTGCAAAAGAAGCTAGACCATCTAACCTTAGATATGTGGACTTTATGTGGGCATACAAACCACAAGAGGATGCACCTGATTATTTGGAACTTTATGCTATAAAGAGTAACGCTAGCAAAAAAGCGCCTATTGATGGTGCAGTAGAGTCTGCAAGAGTGGATTATGACCAGATGAGAAGGATAGTAGTGGATATGCAGATGGATGCTAATGGAACTAAAGAATGGAAATCCCTTACAGAAAAAAGTGTAGGAAGACCTATTGCTGTTACTTTGGATAACAGAGTTTATACAGCACCAAATGTGAATGAGCCAATTCCTAATGGAAGCTCTCAGATTAGTGGGAATTTCACGGAAGATGAAGCGAAAGATTTAGTAAATGTACTAAGCGCAGGGAAACTCCCTGCTAGCGCAAAGATTGTTCAGGCTGATGTGGTAGGGCCATCTTTAGGAGAGGAGTCTATTCAGGCGGGGCTTTGGTCGTTTGTGGCAGCATTTTGTATCATCATAGCATATATTATTTTCTACTATGGAGGTGCGGGAGTTTATGCTGTGATTGCTATGGTGTTTAACCTGTTTTTCCTTTTTGGAATTATGGATTCTATGGATGCTACGCTTACGCTTCCAGGGATTGCGGGTATTGTTCTAACGATGGCAATGGCGGTGGATACCAATGTGATCATTTATGAAAGAACAAGAGAGCAGCTTTTTGCAGGAAAAGATATTAAAACAGCTTATAATGATGGGTTTAATGATGCTCTATCTGCGATTATCGATGGGCAGCTTACATCTATTCTTACGGCGTTAGTTCTTTATATTTTCGGAACGGGGCCTATCCAAGGTTTTGCGGTGACATTGCTTATCGGTCTGATAATGACTTTCTTTACTTCTGTTTTGATGTCTAGAGTGATGATATTTAGTAGATTAGAGAAAGGAAAATCATTGTCTGTTTGGACGCCGATGACTAAGAATTTATTCCGAAATATTTGGGTAGATTTTATAGCAAAGAGAAAGGTAATGTATGTTATCTCTGCTGTATTGGTAGCAGTTTCTATAGGGTCTATTGCAACGAATGGATTTAAATACGGTATTGATTTCACTGGGGGAAGAAGTTTTGTAGTGAAATTTGATAAAACTGTGGATGTAGAATCTGTAAAAGGCAGTCTTTCACAAGTTTTCAAAAATGAAAAAGGAGAATCTAGTTCTATTGATATCAAGACTTTTGGGAACGACCAGCAGCTGAAAATCACAACAGATTATAAAATAGGAGATGAATCTCTGAAAGCTGACCAAGAAATTGACCAAAAACTATATCAAGGGCTTAAAAATCAGCTTCCTGCGAGTTTGACTTTTGAAGAGTTTAAATCCGCAGCTGAAAACCCAATAGGAATAGTTTCTTCTACAAAGGTAGGGCCTACGGTGGCGGATGATATCAAGATGGGCGGAGCTCTGGCTGTATTAGGCTCATTATTAGGTATTTTCGCCTATATATTGCTTCGATTCAGAAGATGGCAGTTTTCACTGGGAGCGATTATAGGTTTGGCGTTTGATGCCACTATCATATTAGGAGCATTTTCGTTATTCCATAGCGTGATGCCGTTTAATATGGAGATTAACCAAGATTTCATCGCGGCGATACTCACGGTTCTTGGATACTCTATAAATGACACGGTGATTATTTTTGACCGTATCAGAGAAAACCTAAAAGATGGTAGAGAAAGAACACTGGCACAGTTGTTTAATGATTCTATATCTGGAACGCTGGGTAGAACTATAAACACTTCATTGACAGTTCTTTTAGTGGTGTTGGCGATATTTATTTTTGGAGGAGAGAATTTGAAAGGATTTATGTTTGCCCTATTGTTAGGGGTGATTTCGGGAACATTCTCTACGATATTCGTATCATCACTTCTTGCCTTTGACTTCTTTAAAGGTAAAAAAATAGAAAAATAAAAGTAAAAAGCACTCTGCAAAGGGTGCTTTTTCTTTTAGTAGTGATGGTTCAAAATATTATATTTGCACTTTATTTTAAATTTACAGAAAATGGAAATCCAAAATACAGAAAATCCTAATGTGATTAAATTCGTGACTGATAGGACACTTATAAGCGGTTCTTTGGAGCTGGATAGAAATTCCAATGTTTCTAATGTTCCGCTGGCTCAGGAATTGTTTCAATATCCATTTGTGAAGAGTATTTTTATCACGGCTAATTTTATCGCGGTAGCCAAGGAAAACATCGTAGAATGGGATTTGGTGGCGGACAATCTGCGAAATATGATATTGGAATCTTTGGATGATTTTCCAGAAATTGTCTATACAGAGGAGGCAGCACCTATTTTTTATTCAGAAAAAACGCCAAATCCATCGGTGGTAAAATTTGTTTCAGAGCATCAGCTTTTAGATGGCTTTTTGGAGCTGAAATCTTTGCAAGAAGCAGAAAAAGTTCCATTAGCAAAAAAACTATTTGAGGAATTTTCTTTTGTAAAAGAGGTTTTTATCAATGATAATTTTATTTCTATTACCAAGACCAATGATGTTTCTTGGGAGGAAATAACACAGAAAATACAAGATTTTCTCTCTGATTTTATTAAAAATGGAGAATCAGTGAGTAAAATCGAAGGAATTCAGCAGAATGCATCGAAATCCGTTGCTAATAAACAGTTTACGGAAACGGAGGAAAAAATAAATGCCATTTTGCAAGAATATGTGACACCTGCCATAGAAAACGATGGAGGGAGAATTTCTCTGATAGAATTCGATGAAGAGACAAAAACAGCGAAAATGCTTCTACAAGGGGCGTGTAGCGGCTGCCCTTCTTCTGTGGTTACGCTGAAAAACGGTATAGAAGGTATTCTGAAAAACTTCCTTCCAAATGTGGTAGAAAATGTGGAGGCGGTGAATGGCTGATGAATATCATAGGCTAAATTTCACAGAAATATCAAGATAATAAATAGATACATGATTGAAATTCAGAAAAAATCACTACCTTTGCACCGCTGAAAATCAGCAAAAAGGGATATTTTTACTACACAATTATTAAATTCAAAAGATGAAAAAAACAATTTTACTACTGGGAATGTTCGTTTGTTTTTTAGGAAATGGGCAGACATTGCAGGAAATGGAAGAAATAGCAGAGAGCGGCGATAAAGGTGCTCAGTATCACTTGGGACTGAAATATTACAGAGGAGAGGGAACTTATCAGAATTATGCAAAAGCAAGTTATTGGTTCGAAAAATTAGCTACGCAAGGGCATAAAGATGCGCAGTTCTATTTAGGGTTGATGTATTTTGATGGAGACGGAGTAGACCAAGATTATTCTAAAGCTGAATATTGGTACCAAAAATCTGCAGAACAGGGAAATCCTGAGGCTCAGCATAATTTAGGGGTAATTTATTATAAAGGAGAAGGAGTTGCTCGTAATTTTGAGAAAGCAAAATATTGGTTTGAAAGATTATCTGACCTAGGGAATGCCGATGCACAGTTTTATTTAGGGTTGATGAATTACAAAGGGGAAGGTGTTCCTCAAAACTACAAAGATGCTAAATATTGGTATGAGAAAGCAGCAGAGCAGGGAAATGTGATGGCAAGATATAATCTGGCTTTGATGTACTACAAGGGAGAAGGAATAGAAAAAGATTATAAAAAAGCAAGATATTGGTTTGAAAGACTTGCAGAACAAGGTAGAGTAGAGGCTCAGCATAATTTAGCACTGATGTATTATAAAGGAGAAGGTGTAGAGAAAGACTATGCAAAGGCGATGTTTTGGTTTGACAAGTTAGCAGAACAAGGAAATGCTGATGCTCAGTATAATTTAGCAGTAATGTATCACAGAGGAGAAGGAGTTTCTCAGGATTATGCAACAGCTAAACAATGGTATAAAAAATCTGCAGAACAAGGGAATACAATGGCTCAGTACAATCTAGCTGCGATGTATCAGAGAGGGGAAGGAGATTCTAGAGATGAAGTAATGGCGAAGTATTGGTTCAAGAAATCTTGTGAAAACGGATACCAAGAAGCATGTAAATATACAAGATAAAACACACAGCAAGAGTATTTACTCTTGCTTTTTTATTTGTAAAATTTTATAAATTAGCAGAATGAATTATTTAGTAAGAGAACCTGAAAATATACACGCTCAGACTCCCATTTTAGTGCTGCTGCATGGATATGGAAGTGATGAGAATGATTTGTTTAGTTTTACGCCTGATTTGCCTGAGGATTGGCTGATAGTTAGTTTTCAAGCACCTTATACCACGCCAAATGGAGGTTTTAGCTGGTATGATATAGATTTATTGGATAGAGAAAAATTTATAAATGTTCCACAAGCTGAAGAGTCTATAGAGTTGATTTTAAATACAATAGAAGAAATAAAGGAGAGATATAAAATCAGCGGTGCGGTTAATCTATGCGGTTTCAGTCAAGGAGGAATTTTGTCCTACGCACTTGCGCTTAGATTTCCACAGTTGTTTCATAAAATAGCCTGTCTGAGCGCTTATCCAGAAAAAAAAATCATCAAAAACCTTTTGGATAGAAAGGCTTATCAGCATTTGTTTTTCTTTGTTTCCCATGGGGTAAATGATATGGTCATCCCGCTGGAAT
>CAUQMH010000037.1:0-14725 GCA_963519075.1 uncultured Flavobacteriaceae bacterium | reverse complement strand
TATTTCTTCCATTCTTCTGGAATCTTTTCATCAGATTTTTTATAAACAAAACATAACGATTCTGAAGATTCAGAAAAGAACACTTTCTGAAATCTTCGTAAATAAATATAATCTCCCTCTACTTTTAATCTATATGAATATGTAATTCCGCTTCTATCCAAAGATAATCCAAATTTATCAATAAACATCTTTTCATTTCTTATATAAAACACTCCTCTGTTCCCTGACTTTTCGGGATTGGGTTCTAAATAATCTATGAACCTCACTGCACCATTATTATAAAATTGAATATAATACGCTCCTAAAACAGGTAATTCTCTAGTCCGTTCAAAATTTTTATCGCAATAACCGACAGCTACTAAATCATATATATAATTAGTATCTATTTCTTTCGGCAGATTTCTATTTTTCGGTTAAATATTTTGTTATTTGTGGGAACTTGGGTCATTTTATCTTGTAAATATCTCTTCCCAATTATCTCACAAGAGATAAACAATGTTAGAATTATTATTCCTTATAATTTATGCCTTACCATCGTAACGAATCTTATATAAAGATAAAACTATTTTTCCATAATAACTGATTCTTTAAGAATAGGTATGTAGATGTATTTTTCCTCACAATTTTCTAATTGTCTAGAATACAAAGTGTCATTTTTCTTTCTTGATAAAACAGATTTGACCCAGCCACCTCCTTGTGGATGGGTGAAGAAGCTCTTAAAATATAATTTATCTTTTTTTACAAAATAGAATCCTCTTTGGTATTTTGGTGGTGTTTTCTTTATTACCCCATTTTGTTTATAATAATAAATAACTTGTCCATTATCTTTAAACTCAATGTATGTTTCTATATTTGTTCTTGGACCTAATTTAGGATTAAGCTTTATAAGCTCCTCCATATAGAGAAAATTTGTATTTATTTTATCTATTTTTTCATCATTTGTACAGTCTATTTCTTTATCAGTGTGAATTATACCACAAGAAACACACACCAATAATATTCCAGAAAAGAAGCTTCTTTTTACCATGTTGTAAATTAGTACATTAAAAACCTATTTAATATTCAACTAATTCATTTTCAACCAATAGGAAGTCGCTTAGTAAGTTGATATCGTTTGGTTGGTTATATTTTATCTACTTTTTACATTAATTAATTTGGAGGTTTCACCAAATATCTACCCGCTCACATTCAAATGATATATACCCTTCTTCTATGTCTTTAGGTAAGGGAACATCTAATTGAATAGTAAACTCACCTATTTTTATATGTTCCTTATCTATAACTTTTCCTAAGAATTTATATTCAAAATTTTCTCCTTTTTTCTCAACTGAGCATTTTCTTTCAGAAGAACACACTATATTATTTGTATTTATAGCATATGAAGGAAGTCTTACTTCATGATAAAATGGCTGTGAAAAACATACTATCTGAAAATCTCCATCAGACAAGCAAACTTCTGCTTCTTGAGCTGTTTTTGATAACCAATTTACATTTTCAATTTTTATCATATTGTAAACTAGCGCATTAAAAACCTACTTAATATTCAGCTGATTCATTTTCAACCAATAAGAAGTTGCTTGGTAAGTTGATATCGTTTGATCGGTTATATTTTTATCTACTTCTTTGTCTTTTAGCAGATGTTCTTCATAAAAAATATTTATTCCTGACTTTTGCTCTTTGTTTGGCGCTTCTTTCAGCTGATATTGTTTAATGTTTTTAATCGGCGAAATGATGGTCAGTTTATCATCTTTTACATATCCTAAATCCTGATAAGTCGCGATGTAAGCTCTCGGAACATAGTTTTCTGAAAACACATCCTGTCCTATGAATTTACTTTGATAAGTAAAATTCAGCAATCCGAAAAGCGTAGGCATCACATCTATCTGTGACATTAGTGTATTGAACTTCTGTGGTTTGACGAACTCTGGCGAGAAAATCATCCCTGGAATTCTATACTTATCCATAGGAAGCTCTGTTTTACCAGCACTCGATGCGCAGTGGTCTGAAACGATTACAAAAACAGTATTCTTATACCACGGCTGTTTTTCTGCCATTTGGAAGAATTTTTTGATGGAATAGTCTGTGTACTTCACGCCTCCATCTCGGGATTTGGCCGTCCCTGGGATATCTATCCTACCTTCTGGATAGGTGAATGGGCGGTGGTTACTCACCGTCATCCAATGATGGAAAAACGGTTTGCCCTTTTTAGCATCTTCATTCATCGTTTCTATGGCTTTTTTCGCCATATCTTCATCACTCACTCCCCAAATATTCGCAAAAACAATTTCTTCTGGCTTAAAGTTATCTCTATCAACGATTTCATAGCCATTCCCACCGAAAAAGTCTTTCATATTATCAAAATAGCTGTACCCACCATAGAGATACTTCACATTATAACCTTTTGATTTAAAGACACTTCCCGTAGTGAATTTGTTTTTGTTATCTTTTCTTTTTACGATACTTTCCCCAGCTGTCGGCGGAATACAAAGTGTAAGCGCCTCCAAACCGCGAACCGTTCTATTCCCTGTAGCATACAAATTAGTAAAAACAAGGCTGTGCTGTGACAAACTATCCAAAAATGGCGTAACATTATCCTTGTTCCCATACATCGCCATGAATTCGGCAGAAAGACTTTCAACGGAAATAAGCACCACATTTTTCGTGATTTCTGCGCTGTCGGATTTTATCATTCTTGGCAGCCTGTCCGTATGCAGTCGGCTAAGTTCTTCATTTAGCGCCTTTTGTGTGTTCATCGTAGGATAAAAGACATCAAAATCCAAAACTTTATTATTGAATGCATCATAGAATTTGACCAGTCCATTTGCAGAAATTTCGTTTTGGAATATGTTTGAAGAGTTTAATTTTATTTTAGATAAAGCAAATACGCTCGCAGCCAGCAAAATTCCATAGGCCACAAGCGAAAGTCCTTTGATAAAAATATTCGGCAAGTCCAAAAGCCCTTTTCTTGTTTTGAGATAAACCCAAATAGTAAGCGCCAGCGAAACGACGAAAACCCCTGAAAACAAAGGAAGCACAGGATAACTTTCTAGAATATTCCCAATAACCTCATTGGTATAAATAAGATAATCTACCGCGATAAAATTATACCTCACCCCAAATTCATTGTAGAAGAAATATTCGCTTACCGCATTGAAAACAATGACCGAAACATAAAGAAAAATCGTAATGAAATACAATATATTTCTAAACTGAACCCTTCTTTTCGGAAAGAAAAACATCATCCCAAAGAGAAATGTTTTTAATCCTAAAAATGATAAAACTATCTCTGGAACTACGCCTCCGTATTGTCTTGCTATATTGTTGGGAACCAAGTATATATACAAGAACAATCCTACGAATATGGATAAAATAATCTGCCCCCATGGTCTTTCATACTTTTGATTTGACAAGAAAAGCAGATAGATGTACAATATCGCACTTGCTATAATGAAGACAAAAATATCCGAAAGCAATCCCAAAGAAAACATTTTAACAACATCCAAAACACCAAATTCCGTAGTGGTTATCGGATGAAAGATAAAAACACATCTTAATAGAAAAGAGATGATAATGTAAATTATTCCTAAATAAACGAATGGTTTCAGTTTCATGAAATGTTTTTTATGAGTTGCTTAATTTTCTTTTAAAATCTATCATTTTCAAAGCTGTCACTCCTGCTTCGACACCTTTGTTCCCAAGATTTCCGCCGCTTCTCGCGATGGACTGCTCCTTATTATCATCTGTCAAAACACAGAAAATAGCTGGAACATCTGTTTGCGTATTACAGTCCTTAATCCCCTGCGTCACCCCTGAACAAACATAATCAAAATGCGATGTCTCCCCACGAATAACACAGCCAATGGCTATCACAGCATCAAACCGACCGCTCTTGCAGAGCTGCATCGCCGCGAAACTTAGCTCAAACGCACCAGGAACATAGTAGATTTTTATGTTTTCTGGTTTTACGCCTTCTTTTTTCAGAACTTCTTCTGCCCCATCTCGGAGATTAAAAGTCACAAAATCATTCCACTCAGAAACCACAATGCCGATGGTAAAATCATCGGCATCTATTATTTGGAGCGGCTTATAATCCGAAAGGTTTACTGTCGCCATTTTATTCTTTTTTTATTTAAAAATATTTTACCATTTCTATATACGCATCAGATGCGCCTCCATCATAGTCCTGATATTTTTCTTCTATCGTTGTGAAATATTTTTTAGCAACATCATTTTTCTTTAATGAAAGGGCCAGCATTCCAGCTTTTCTCGTGAAGTAATATGATGTATATTCATCATCCGAAGCAGAAATAGCTTTTTCAAACTGAGAAAGTGCATCATCATTTTTATTCAGATTCACCATACAATCTCCCATTGCTCCGTGCTTCAGCGCCATCAATGTTTTATTTTTAGAAGAAAACTGGTCTAATAAATCGTACGCTTTTTGGTAATTACCCTTATTAAACTCTATCAATCCTGCATTATAGGCTGAAAGTTTTCCTGCATTAGTTTCAGAAAAATTTTCTGCAGTTCCTTTAAATCCTGGATTTGCAGTTTTCCCTCCCAGAGCCAAATCCTCTTTTCCTTCCACAAGATTTTTCTGAGCGGTAAGGTAAGCCTTCGTAGCTTCCTCATTCTTTGGCTCTACCACAAAATGCTGATACCCAAAGTATCCCAAAACTCCCAAAACAACAACTCCAAAAGCTAAACCTATTTTTTTAGCATTTCTCTCAATGAATTTTTCTGAACGAACCACATTTTGGTCTAATTCCTGAAAAATTTCAACCGTTTCTTTTCCTTCTATTTCCTTTTTATTTGACATAGTTTCTACTAAGTTTAATTCGCAAATTTAAGATTTTCAGACTAATTTGCAAATTTTAATCAATATTCTAAAATTTTAAACACCTCTGCACCCTCTATCTGTTCGAGTTTTTCTCTTCCTTTCAAGTCTTTCAACTCTATTAAAAAACTAAACTGCGCAACCTTCCCTCCTTGTCTCTGCACCAATCTTGCCGCTGCTGCCGCCGTTCCACCTGTCGCCAGAAGGTCGTCATGAACTAGAACCCTCTGCCCCTGCTGGATTTGGTCGGTTTTCATTTCTATTTCGGCTGTGCCATATTCCAAATCATATTTTTCTGCAATGAATGGTGGAGGAAGCTTTCCTTTTTTTCTTATCAAAACAAATGGAACACCGAGTTTCACTGCGATGGCAATACCGAAAATATAGCCACGGCTCTCTATCCCGCAGACTACATCCACTTTACCTCTACTGAATTTCACCATTTCATCGACAGCCTCCTCGTATAATTTAGGATTAAGGAAAATGGGTGTAATATCTTTAAACTGTATTCCTTCCTTTGGGAAGTCAGGAATATTTGTTATTGTATTTTCTAATTTTGTGATTAGTTCTTGGTTTGCCATGGTTTTATTTTTTTTCTGATGAATTTACTTTATAACTTGAGATTTTCCAGCTGTCATCTACTTGTTTCAGACCATAGGATACATTGAGTATTATGCTTTTTCCTTCTTTGTCTACGATTTGATAAACGGCATTTACACTCGCTGCCTTATCAGAAGATGATTTCACGGAAATATTTTTAACCTCAACGGACTTCACCGCCCCAAAACCAGTATTAGGATTAGAGAACTTATCATAAGAACCCCAGTTCGGATTATCCACCAACTCGTAAGCTGATCTAAGACTCTGATTTCCAATTCTATTTAAGAATTTGTCTACCACAGCTTCAGGCTTTACTTTTGGTGCTGATGATGTAGCAGAAGAAGTTGAATTTTGGTCTTTGTTTTCAGTATTTTCTCCTGTTTCTGAATCTGTAGAAGTTTTGGATTCTTCTTTTTCCTTTTTCTCTTCCGCAGTCTCCTCTTTCTCTGGTTTCAGACTTTCTTTATTTACTAAAACTCCTGCTTTCAAAAGCTGATGTGTTTTTTTAGTAGTTTTTACGCTGACTTTTATATCTATTTTAGAATCAACGATTTTGTCTGCTGGTAAGACATCTACTTTTAGGTAAAATCCTTTAAATTCATTACTGCTCATCAGGTTTTTAGCCGTAAGTAATTTTTCGCCATTGCTGTAAACTTCCATTATCGTTTCTAATCCTGCATTAGAAAATTCAATAGGAGTTCCTGCTTCATCTACTAGTCTAGGCGTAACCCTCAATGCCCTTGCACCTGAAGCTCCACTACCATCTATAGGCGTTATCAGGATATTTAGACCTGATGCTTTAATATCATTAGGGTCTACTTCTGTCGCTGTGATATTTTGGAAAATATTCATATTCCCTAAATCTGGCGGAGAAGTGCTGGACCATTCCACATTATTTTTTTGTGCCACTCCATCTGCCATAGTGAAGATTTCGGGAACTTTTTTGCCATTTATTAGTTTTGCTAATGCTTCTAATTTTTGAATATCAGTATTCCCTTCTACACCAAAGGTTTTCAGGATGTACAAGGCTTCATTAAATTTAGTTTGTTCCAATGTGCTCAGTGATGTTGACATTTCATTGATACTAGCCTGAAAAGTCTTCATAGATGAGCCATCTACTGTGTCTTTTTTACAACTTGTGAAAACCAATAACATCACAAGAAAGTAAGAATATAAACCTCTCATATCATAAAAATTATGTATGCAAAAATAATAAATTATTGAAATATATTGAATAATAAAAACTATATTTATACTTTTGCTGAAAATTGTAGATAATGAAAAATATATTAAAAGTAGTTTTGCTAATATTATTACCTGCTGGTTTTGCTAAAGTAAATGCTCAGATTGTAACTAAAAGAGACAGCATAAATGGAAATGAATTTACCATCACAATGGATAAAAGAATAGATGATGTGATAGCATCTATGGAAAACGAATGCAAAAAAAAGTCTCTCCGAACAAATGATGACACCAGCTCCAAACCACTTTCTCAAGCAGAAATATGTAAGAAAAATCCTAGAATTTTAGGGTATAAAATTCAAGTAGGTGTGGTAAAAAGCTCTGAAGAAGCTAACAATCTAAGAACAGAATTTAGACAAGCTTTCCCTGCCATAAAAGTAGAAGTAGATGCCTCTCTAAGACCTAATTACAAAGTATTGGCAGGAAGTTACCTATCAAAAGAGTCAGCCGCAGCGGACTTGAAAAAAGTGAAAGCCAAATTCAAAGGTGCCATCTCTACACAATACCGAGTTTTCTGTGTAGAAGCCAAATAACATTTTAATATATAATTCTATACAAAACTCCCTTGCTGATTTGCAAGGGAGTTTTTATTTATATAAAATTTGGTGTTAGTTTTTTACTAAAAGCCTGAAACCTTCTCCATGAACATTGATAATTTCCAGACCTTCGTCATCTTTGAGGAGTTTTCTTAGTTTCGCTATATACACATCCATGCTTCGCGCCGTGAAATAATTCTCTTTTTTCCAAATCTTTCTAAGCGCTAGGTCTCTCGGCATGAAATCATTTCTGTGCATACAAAGCATTTTGAGGAGTTCATTTTCCTTTGGAGATAGCTTGTATTCAGCATCATGAACTTTTAGCTGTCTCAAAACTGAATCAAACTCTATATTACTTATTTTAAAATGTTCCTGCTCATCTTCTTCCACCACAGCACTTCTTTGTAGGATGGCTTTTATTTTATACAAAAGAAGTTCAGTATCAAATGGTTTGGTAATGTAGTCATCCGCACCTATCTGGTAACCTTTTAGAATGTCTTCTCGTAAGTTCTTGGCTGTCAGAAATATGATAGGCATATTTTTATTGATTCGCTTAACATCTTCCGCGAGTGAAAATCCATCCTTTTTAGGCATCATGACATCAAAAATACCAATATCAAATTCATTTTCCATGAATTCTTTTAGTCCCTGTTCTCCATCAGTTGCAAGCGTTACCTCATAATTGTTCATCATAAGATAGTCTTTTAGCACCGCTCCAAAACTTTGATCATCTTCAACCAACAAAATTCTATTATTCATATTTCTTATTTTTAGTGTTAATTATTTAGCTCATTGGCAGCTTCACTATAAAAGTGCTTCCCTGCCCTTTTGTAGATTCTACTAAAATCTGCCCTCCATGAAGTTCTATGATGCGTTTTACATAAGATAAACCTAAGCCCTGTCCCTTTACATTATGCACATTTCCTGTTTCTTCACGGAAGAATTTTTCAAAGATTTTTTTCTTGTTAAAAGCCTCCATTCCCATTCCTTTATCGGAAATTTCTATTACATATTTATTACCTTCGTTTCGGGTTTTTATTTTAATTTCTGGTTTTTCAGGAGAATATTTATTAGCGTTATCCAGAAGGTTTATAAGTGCATTAGACAGGTGAAATTCATCTATTTTTAATGTGAATTTCTCCGCTGTAAAGTCCTCTGTAAGAGTTCCTCCTCGCTCCTCCACTATTAGTCTGAAAGACTCCGCGAGTTTATGTATCAATTCCCTCACATTAGTCTGTTTCAAGCACAGTTGCATCTCTTTTCGCTCCAGTTTGGACATATTCAGAACACTTTCCACCTGCTTTTTCATCCGAATGTTTTCCTGCTTTATGAGTTGTGAATAATACTTCACTTTCTCTGGATTGGTGGCTATTTTATCATTATTTAATGAATCCGTAGCGACTGAAATGGTTGCCAAAGGAGTCTTAAATTCATGAGACATGTTATTGATAAAATCCGTCTTGATATCGGCTATTTTCTTTTGTCTCATCATATAATTAACCGAAATGATATAAATCCCCAAAATCGTAAAAAGTGATAATGCCATTCCCAGCAGCATCGGAATATTATTTCTTGCTAAAGAATAGTCTTTGTGAGGAAAAATCAAAGACAAAGTATATATCGTTCTATCCTTATTATCCGTAAAAAGAGGGTAAGAATACTGCGTCTTTCCTTCTTCTTTTTCTTTGAAAATATCATTTGCTATGGATGTTCTCTCATTATTTTTGTCCAAAATAGCAAATCCAAAATCCCCGCTAATTCCCATCATATTAAGCTCTCTGGTCAGCACAGAGTCGAGAACTTTCAAGCTTACCCTTCTCTCCACAGGAAGATTGCTGGCATTTAGTTTTGCAAATTCTTTGAGCTGATAGGTGTTATTTCTTACTGTTTGGTTGATTTCAGTGGTTAGTTTTTCTGGGATTGCAGGGTCTTTTCTGATATTGATTTGCCCTTCATCTGTATACATTTTCATCAATTCCAAACTATCTCCGCTTTGTGATATTGGAATATTTTGGCTTTCTATGATTTTTTTAGAAAAGAGAATTTGTTTTTTTGTAGCAGAATCTGTTACCTGCTGGATATAAGTTTCTGTAGCAGGCTGTTCCTTCACAGAAACCACAGTCTTCCCAAAATTAGGATATTCCACATTCAGATACTGCTCTATCTCTATTCCTTCTATTTTTTTAGTGGTGGTCTCTAGTACACTGTGCACTTTATTAGAAAAATCCTGCTCCAAAGCACGATAATAACCTCTAACCCAATACAACTGCAAGGAAATAAAGATGACCAATGATATAGTCATCGCAAAGGACAATATTAGAATAAAACGATTATTCATCTACAATATTTTGTTAAAATATCTAATTTATTATGTATAAACAAATTTTATACCACAAATATTAGAAATAATATGTTAAAAACGAAATATTTAACAAAATATTTTTCATAAAATCTATTTTTTTTCTAATAAATCTTCATCTATGAAATACTGAATTATGGCTTTCTTCATGAGTATCTGCTGTTCATTAGCCTTTAGTTCTGGTAGATTTTCTAGGATTTCGTATTTAGGCCAACCGTCCTCATCATAACCTTCAAATTTATAATAACCAAAAGGCTCCAACAGCCTACACACAGCGATGTGTATCAGATTGATTTTGTCATCTTTTGTGTATTTCTGCCAGCCGCTTCCCAGCTCCTGTATTCCTATCAAAAACAATAATGTCTCTATTGGAGGATTTTTTTCTGTGTCAAAATTTTTCACAAAAAATTCCTCTATTTGCTTCCAAATTTCTGCTTCATTCATGATTTTTTCTTTTTATTTTTTCCATTCATCTAGTGAAACTTTTCTCGCCGTTTCCTGCTTAATGGAATATTTCGGCGCAGACATACCATGTAGTAATGCCTTGCGTATACTCTGAATTTCGGTTTCTTCCAGCTCATATTCGTTCCCTTGGTCATCTAGAACATATTTTTTGCCATCTCTCTGCGCATTATAGTACCTTCTACCCGGCTTCATGTTTTTATATTGTCCTATTTTCAGCCCATAACCATTGATACTTTCATAAATAGAAGGCACCAATATTTTTTGTTTAAAAAGAACTCCTCGTAAATCCCCTTGTGTCAAGACAAAAACATCTTTTTCACCTTCGCTTATCACATCATAGTCTATGGGCGTAATCTCTTTGCCTTGTATATTGACCAGCCCTGTTTTTTCATCTTTTACCACATAAAACACTGATTTTGTTGCTCTATCAATGTTTGAAACATCATCATATTTCGGAGGGATAATCATTTTTCCTTCTTGGTCTAAAAGAGACCATTTTCCGTTTATTTTTGCCTTAATATATTTTTGCTCAAAGACTTCCGTTATCTGATACTTAGGCTGCACCATGATTTCTTCACCGCGCACAACTCCCCAAAGTCCCTTTTCCTCAAAAGGCTTCATATTAGGATAGTCCTCATAATGATAAAAAACATTTTTAGATTTTAGCGCATAGCCATCGCCTAAAAACAGTACCCAGCCTTCATTATTGGTGAATTTTTCCATCAAAAGCTGGTTTTTAGTGTTCTTTCCTATTCTTACCCTATCCTTTATGACTCTCCCATAAATAAAGGGAATATTTACACTTTCGTTCTCGAAATAAACTTCCCAATATTTTCTCCTTTTTTTACCATGAAGATATCTGGTTTCTACCAAAGTCGTATCATTTTTATAAATAGGATAAGAGATTTTCAGTTTTTCATTATCCTCAAATTCAAAATCTATATAATAAGAAGGGCGAATGTCCTCTATCACATTTAACAACCTCAGCAAGTGGTTTTGGTATTCCCCTTGTTGCTCTTTATGAGGGATTGATTTCGTATAATATCTACCATTCAGCATGGAGATATCATCAATTTTCACCATTTCCGAAACTTTGCACGAATACAAAAAACTTACTAAAATAGAGTAAAAAAGTATGTTTTTAATTTTTCGCATTCTTTATAATTTTATGTAAAGTTACATTTTTTCTTTCATCTGTCCGCTGATGTTCAAAAAATTAAACCCAAGATTATCATTAAAAAAAATCAAACTTTCTTTTCTAATTTCAATAAAAATGCATACTCCAAAGCATCTTCCTTCAAGCTCTCGAAACGCCCCGAAGCGCCGCCGTGCCCAGAGGTCATATCCGTTTTGAAAAGCAGAAGATTGTTATCCGTTTTCAGCTCTCTCAGTTTGGCTGTCCATTTGGCAGGTTCCCAGTACTGCACTTGACTATCATGCAGTCCCGTGGTAATAAGAATATTAGGATAATCCTTGGCTTCGACATTGTCATAAGGAGAATAGGATTTCATATAATCATAATATTCCTTTTCGTTGGGATTTCCCCATTCATCGTATTCTCCTGTAGTGAGCGGAATGGTCTCATCCAGCATAGTGGTCACCACATCCACAAACGGCACCTGCGCCACGATGCCACAGAACAGCTCTGGCGCTTCATTCATCACAGCGCCCATCAGAAGCCCTCCTGCACTTCCGCCCATGGCGTAGAGATGCTCTGGCGAAGTATAATTTTCCTTCACCAAAAATCTTGCTGCATCTATGAAATCATAAAAAGTATTTTTCTTGTGGAGCATTTTTCCGTCTTCGTACCACTCCCTTCCTAAATATTCTCCTCCTCTGATGTGGGCAATCGCATAGAGAAAGCCTCTATCCAAAAGAGAAAGCCTCACGCTGGAAAACGCAGCGTCCACAGTATGCCCATAGCTGCCATAGCCATAGAGCAGGAGTGGAGTTTCAGCAGATTTTTTCGTGTCTTTGTGATAGACCAGAGAAATTGGGATGCTGGATTTCCCATCTCGGGAAGGCGCCCATATTCTTTCGGAAATGTAGTTTTCGCTGTGGAACTTTCCGCCCAAAACTTCCTGCTGTTTCAGCAGTTTGGTCGTTTGGTCTTTCATATTATACTCATAGGTAGAGTTAGGCGTAGTCATGGAAACATAGCCATAGCGCAAAGTTTCGGTATCAAACTCTAAATTTAATCCAATATAAGCGGTATAAGCAGGGTCATTAAAGGGCAAATACCATGATTTACCTGATTGGTTATCAATGATTTTAATCTGAAGCAGGCCTCTTTCTCTTTCTTCGAGAACCAAATAGTTTTTGAATATCTCAAAACCTTCCAAAAGCACCTCTTTTCTATGAGGAATCAGCTCCCGCCAATGTTCTTTTTCCGTCTGCGAAAGTGGCGTCTTCATCAGTTTGAAATTGGTAGCTTTTCCTTCATTGGTCAAAACATAAAAGTCGTTCTGGTAATGTTCTACAGCATATTCTAAATTTTCTTCCCTTTTTTGGAAAAGTTTCCATTCCGCAAAAACATTATCAGCTGGGATAAATCTATGCTCATCCGAAATCGTAGAGGAACTCACGATAAAAATATACTCCAAAGATTTGGTTTTGAAAACACCTACATCAAAGGCCTCGTCTTTTTCATGGAAAATCAAAACATCTTCTTCCTGCGGCGTTCCTACCTTGTGCCGAAAAACCTGAAATGCACGAAGACTTTCATCTTTTCTGATGTAGAAAAAATGCTCATTATCATTCGCCCAGACTATTTTCCCTGTGGTGTTTTCTATCGCTTCTGAGAAGTTTTTTTCTTGTTTTAAATCCTTTATTCGGATGGTATAAATTCGCCTTCCTGTAATGTCTTCTGAATAGACAAGAAGCGTATTATCCAGCGAAACGGAAATTCCGCCCACATCGTAGAAATCGTGGTTTTGAGCCAAAATATTTACATCGAGCAAAAGCTCTTCTTCGTTCTCTAATGTTTGATATTTTCTGTAAAAAACAGGATATTCTCCACCCTTGTGATAGCGAGTGATATACCAATATTGGTTAAAGAAATAGGGCAAACTCTCGTCATCCTCCTTATAGTGGGCTTTCATCTCTTGGAAGAGTTCCTCTTGGAGCTGTTCCGTGTCCTTCATGATGAAGTTACAATAGGCATTTTCCTCCTCTAAATAGGCGATGACCTCTGGGTTTTCCCTCTCGTTGAGCCAGTAGTAGTTGTCTATTCTCTGGTCTCCGTGTATAGTGAGTTTCTTTTCTATCTTTTTCGCTTGTGGTTGTTTCATTTTGGTATTTTTTAAAAATAACACCTCCCTTAACCCAAGAGAGATGTTAGTAACTAATTTATTTTTAAACAATGAAAAAATCAACTTTATTTACTATTCGCAATATATTTTTCTATTGCCATAGCCATAGAAGGAGTTTCCTTTGTAGGCGCCATTACATCCACGCGCAATCCTGCTTCTTCCGCAGCCTGTCTGGTTCCCTCACCAAAAACACCTATTTTTTTGTCTCCTTGTTTAAAATCTTCAAAATTCTTGAATAAAGATTTTATTCCCTGCGGACTGAAAAACACAAGCATGTCATAGTCCTTAAGTTTTACATCAGACAAGTCACTGCTTACGGTTTTGTACATCACAGCTTTTGTCCAGTCTATTCCAGAGCTATCCAAAACCTTAGGAATATCATCTCCCATCACATCAGAACATGGCAGGAGGTATTTTTCATCTGGAAATTTTTTGAACAAAGGCAGCATATCCGCCACTGTTTTCTCTCCAAAACTTATCTTTCTCTTTCTGTAAACAATATGTTTTTGCAAATAGTTCGCAACAGCTTCAGATTGACAGATGTATCTCATGCTGTCTGGCACTTGGTAGCGAAGTTCTTCTGCCAATCTAAAATAATGGTCAATAGCTCCTCTACTTGTGAATATTATTCCTGTATACTGTGAAATATCTATTTTCTGCTGTCTGAATTCCCTTGCATCTACTCCCGCCACTTGTATAAAAGAGCGGAAATCCACCTTTATTTTTTCCCTTTTTAAAAGCTCCAAATATGGAGAAGATTCTGCACTTGGTGCCGGTTGTGATACCAATATTGACCTTACTTTCATCATTTATCCTTATAGGTTCATAAAAATACAAACTTCCAAACCGCCAGCATAGGCAAAATTTGGAGCGTGCAAATATACAAAATTTTATAATACCACTCCTCTGGTAAAGGCTTTTCTTTGTGGAGAAAATAACATATATTTTTTACAACAAAAAAGACCAATTCTGTAATTATATATATAAGGTAAGCCTGCTGCTTATCAACACCTAAATAGTAGTGGACAATGACAGCCAGCATTATCAAAAGAGATTCTACAAAATAAAACCGCTGAGCAATGAATCCCAAAATCAGCCATTTTTTAGGTCTTGTAACCGCTCTATAAAACAATAAAGTAATGAGCGCTTTTAGTAAATAATAAACACTCAGGATGATTATCATAAATCCTATTTTATTAGGAACCCAGCCCGAAATATCATTGTCCATCACATAGCGTGGGACAATGGGAATATACTGAGCCAACAAAAGAGCTTGACTGACAATAAAAGCACAACTGACAAATATCCAGCTGAGCAGATTATTCTGAGCCTCTCCATAAGACTGCAAAAGATATTCCCTGAAGGAAACCTCTTT
>CAUQMH010000036.1:0-14899 GCA_963519075.1 uncultured Flavobacteriaceae bacterium | reverse complement strand
GGGTATATTGTATGTTTTAGGAGAGTTTGCTGCTTATTTACCATATGTTTTTATTGGTTTGCTTTTGTATTTAAATTTTAAAATCAGCACCGAAGAAAACCCTAAAAAACTGATGGAAAAAATCCTGCTGATGAAAAAATGTATCCAATGGTATATTAGAATATTTTTAGGAGAAATTGTGGTATTTTTCATCATCAGTATGATATTGTCATTTTATATAGAAAGTAATTCTTTGAAGGGAACAGAATTAGAAGAATTGTATCTTTTTGCGTTTGTAATGTTTATTCCTCTTTTAATGATTATTTTCATTTTTGCTTTATTCCTAAGATTTATTTATCATCTCGTTTATGGAAACCTACTACAAAAACTGAAACAAAACTACGAAGAACTCAGCCGAATGGAAGAGTAAAAGAATACATCCTATAATCCAAAAACGCCCTGATGAAAATTTTCATCAGGGCGTTTCCATTAAAATTAAATATAATTATGAAAAGATTTATTTCTCTTTATTTTTAATTGCTTCGGTTATTTTTTGGCTAAGTTCTTCGGTAAGCTCTGGATTGTCTTTCAGAAGTTCTTTCACAGCATCTCTACCTTGTCCTAGTTTAGTGTCTCCATAGCTGAACCATGAGCCGCTTTTCTTGATTACATCATAATCTACACCAAGATCTAGTATTTCTCCGATTTTAGAAACTCCCTCGCCGTACATAATGTCAAATTCTGCCTGTCTGAAAGGTGGTGCTACTTTATTTTTTACCACTTTTACTTTTACTCGGCTTCCTACAGCTTCATCGCCTACCTTTATCGGTGTGCTGGCTTTTCTGATGTCTATTCTCACAGAAGCATAGAATTTAAGGGCATTTCCTCCAGTAGTAGTTTCTGGGTTACCAAACATTACACCTATTTTTTCTCTCAACTGGTTGATGAAAATCACGGTACATTTGGTTTTATTGATAGTTCCTGTAAGTTTTCTCAATGCCTGAGACATCAGTCTAGCGTGTAGTCCCATTTTGGAATCTCCCATATCGCCGTCTATTTCAGCTTTTGGAGTAAGAGCTGCCACAGAGTCTATTACTACGATGTCTATCGCACCAGAACGGATGAGGTTGTCCGCGATTTCAAGGGCTTGCTCTCCATTGTCTGGCTGAGAAATAATAAGATTTTCTAAATCAATTCCTAATTTTGCAGCATAACTTCTGTCAAAGGCATGCTCTGCATCTATGAAAGCTGCTATTCCTCCTGCTTTTTGGGCTTCAGCAATGGCGTGTAGTGTAAGGGTTGTTTTCCCTGATGATTCAGGCCCAAAAATCTCTATCACTCTTCCTCGTGGATATCCGCCTACACCCAGGGCGATATCCAGTCCCAAAGAACCAGACGGAATCACTTCTATTGTATCATCTACTGCGCTGTCTCCCAGCTTCATTACTGTACCTTTTCCATAGGTCTTGTCCATTTTTTCTAGGACTAGACTCAGTGCTTTTTTCTTATCTTCTAAATTACTCATCTTCGATCAAATATTGCCTCAAAGTTACAAATATTTTAGTAGATATTATCAATTTTGTTTTTAAAATATTTCCATCAAAATAAAATCCCAGAAATCATAATGGAATAAAGAAAAAAATAAAAAATCCTTATCTTTGGCAAAATTCTTTTAAATACAAAAAAGTAATGTTAAAAGCAGGTTTAGTAGGTGCTGGGCATCTCGGAAAAATACATTTGAAATTGCTCAACCAATCAGAAAAATACGATTTGGTGGGCTTCCATGATAAAGATATAGAAAATTCCAAAAAGCTGGAAGCAGAATTTGGGTATAAATTTTATGAAAACTTGGATGAACTCTTGGATAAAATAGAGGTTCTAGATATCGTGACGCCTACATTTTATCATCATGACTATGCTAAAATAGCCATAGAAAGAGGTTTGGATTTTTTCATAGAAAAGCCTGTAACTCAGACCTTAGAACAGGCAGAAGAGATTATTCAGCTTTGTAACGAAAAGGGAATCAGGGCACAGGTAGGGCATGTAGAGCGCTACAATCCTGCATTTATCGCCACCAAACCATTTATCAGCGAGCCAAAATTCATTGAAATCCATCGTTTAGCTGAGTTTAACCCGAGAGGAACGGATGTTTCTGTGGTTTTGGATTTGATGATACATGATTTGGATATTTTGCTTTCTTTGGTGAAGTCTCCTGTGAAAAACATCCACGCAAGCGGAGTCTGTGTGGTCAGCAAATCGCCTGATATTGCCAATGCCAGAATAGAATTTGAGAATGGATGCGTGGCGAATCTTACCACAAGCCGAATCTCAATGAAATCAATGCGAAAGAGCCGATTTTTCCAGCGAGATGCCTATATTTCGGTGGATTTCTTAGAGAAAAAAGCGGAGGTTATCCGTATGAAACCAGCTCCTGAAAATCCATCAGATTTTGATATGATTATCCAAAATGCAGAGGGCGAAAGAAACCAAATCATATTTGAATATCCTAATATTCAGCCAAATAATGCGATTTTGGATGAATTGGAAAGTTTCGCAAATTCCATCACCGAGAATAAGCCCGTGGAGGTAAGTCTGGAAGATGGAACAGAAGCGCTGAAAGTGGCTTTGGAAATTATGAAACTAATTGATAAAAAATAATTTATATGAAAGCTTTTAAATTTATTTTGTTGTTATTTATTACTTCTGCATCACTTGTTTTTGGGCAGGAGAAAAGGTATTTTTTTAAACATGAATTTCAGCCAAATTCAAAGTATTTAATTAAATATAAAATAGATATGGATGGGGGATATAAATTTGTGGGAAACAAGGAAGTGTTAGATAAAATAGGAATGGATGGGGTGAAAATGACTATAAATTCAGATATAGAAAGTACCTTTTCTACACAAAAAAAGCAAGGTGAAAATGTTCCATTCATATTAGAATATACCAAATACTTTTACGAAGCAGAAATTAATGGAGAGAAAGTGAATAGAAAAATTCCCTTACAAGGAGTTAAATTGATTGGTGATATTGTAAATGGTAAGAAAATGGAGGTTAAGAATGTAGAAGGAAACATCGATGAAGATACAAAGAAGATATTGATAGAATCGATTAAACAATTTTCTGCAATAGATACTCATTTTCCTAAAGAAGGTCTAAAAATAGGTGATAGTTTTGATATGGTTATACCATATAAACAAAGTATACCGCAAGTGGGCGATATAGAAATGAAAATGAATGTAAAATATAAACTCTTAAAAGTAGAAAAAGAGGAAGCCTATTTTGATATATTGATAGATTTTGTAATGGGAGATAAGAATGTTAAAAACATGGACTTGTCTGCATCTGGTGATGGAAAAGGTTTTTTATTATTTGATATGAAAAATAATTATTTTACCAGTCAGAATATAGACATGACTATTAATTTAAAATTAAAAACAGAATTACTTACACTTGAAAATACTTCTAAAGCAAAATCTGTCGTTACTCAACAAAAAATAAAATAAAAATATTTTTTAGAGAAACTACATTTATATTTATTAACTTTGCAAAACCTTATAAGGTATATATTTTTAGTCAAACAATTTAAAATTAGAAAGTTATGAAATTACCAAAGTTTTTGATGGCAGATAATTCAGAATTTCCAGAGGATTTGTTCGTTGTACATACAGAATATCCCAGATTTATCCTAAATGTAGAGGAGGAAGAAGTAGAATGGTTAGATGATTTGGAAGGAGATGATGAGGAAACCGTTGCAAATGAAGCTACAAAAGTAGTAGAAGAAGCATTCGCATGGTGTGATGAAGAATTGGCGAAATATGACGATTTGGAAGATTAATTATCTTTAAGACAAAATAAAAACCCACTTTTTAGGTGGGTTTTTTATTTTATAGACCGAAAGCCTTTTTGATTTCTTCTACTTTATCCAGTTTCTCCCAAGTGAAAAACTCTAAACCTTTGATGGTAAGCTCGTTTTTAGCTCCTTTGTTAAAGGTTTTATCCGCTACATAATAATTTCTTCCCATGTGTCCATAGGCTGCTGTTTCGCGGTAGATAGGATTTCTCAGTTTTAGGTTTTGCTCTATCGCATAAGGTCTCAGGTCAAATAATTGTTGCACTTTTTCTGCGATTTCGCCATCAGTAAGATTTATTTTAGAAGTTCCATAAGTGTTGATATACAAACCACAAGGTTTAGCAACTCCGATGGCATAAGAAATCTGAACCAAAATTTCATCTGCAACTCCTGCTGCTACAAGGTTTTTAGCGATGTGTCTCATGGCATAAGCTGCACTTCTATCCACTTTAGAAGGGTCTTTTCCAGAGAATGCTCCTCCTCCGTGAGCGCCTTTTCCTCCATAAGTATCTACGATGATTTTTCTTCCTGTAAGCCCTGTATCTCCATGAGGGCCACCGATTACGAATTTCCCAGTAGGATTGATATGGAATGTAATATTATCATTGAAAAGCGCCTGAATTTCAGGTTTTTGTTTCGCTTTAACTTTTGGAATTAAAATCTCGATGATGTCTTTTCTGATTTTTGCCAGCATGTTTTCTTCTGTGTCAAATTCATCATGCTGAGTAGAAACCACGATGCTGTCTATTCTCACAGGCTTATGATTATCAGAATATTCTATCGTAACTTGTGATTTTGCATCAGGACGAAGGTAGGTGATTTCCTTATTTTCTCTCCTCAATGCAGAAAGTTCTCTCAAAATAGAATGAGCCAAGTCTAATGCCAGCGGCATGTAGTTTTCGGTTTCGTTGGTTGCATATCCGAACATAATTCCTTGGTCACCAGCACCTTGTGCGTTTGCTTTGGTCTCAAAATCAGAATTCTGGGTAATTCTATCCACACCTTGGTTGATGTCTGGCGACTGCTCATGGATAGCAGAAATCACTCCACAAGAATCTCCATTGAACATGTATTCGCCTTTTGTGTAGCCGATATCATTGATAACCTCCCTAGCGATGGTCTGCACATCAAGGTAAGCCTCAGATTTTACCTCGCCAGCTAGGACAACCTGCCCAGTGGTTACAAGCGTTTCACAAGCTACTTTTGAGTTCTTATCATAGGCCAAGAAATGGTCTATCAGCGCATCGGATATTTGGTCTGCGATTTTGTCTGGATGTCCTTCAGATACGGACTCTGATGTAAATAAGTAAGCCATAAATTTCTTTATTTTTGGGTTATAGATTTTAAAATTTATATAAACTGTGAAACCAAAATAAAGAAACTAAAAAGAGAATTTCTGTTTTAGCATTTTTTATTGAGGTTGCAATCAGCACAAATTTTTCCTCTTAATTTTATAAAGCAAATTTACATAAAAAAAATTAAACTTCAAAATTAAACTTTATTGAGGAGCGATAATAGAGAAGTCCTTCGGATTTTTATTGTAATTAAGCTGTTTTGACAAAGCCTCTTTTATAAAGGCTCCAAATTCATTGAGCATCTTTTGTTTATAAGTTGGTTTGTAATAAATGAGGCTGATTTCTCTGGAAGGGAAAGGTTTTTTAAAATGGAAAACTTTTTTCTTCTGTTCTTCCGAGAGCTGCTGCACGGCAAGTTCTGGCAGCACGGTGATGCCTCCTGTTTTATCTACCATTTTTATAAGAGTGCTGATGCTGGATGCCGAAAACTCCAAATTCTTGGGTTTTAGTGAGTTTTCCTTTAAATGACAGATGGATTCCATTTGTTTTCTCAGGCAGTTTCCTTCTTCCAAAAGCCAAAATTTATCCGAATTAAAATCCTCAGAACCTATAAAATATTCATCTTTATTTTCATAAGAGGAATAAATCAGCAGTTCTTCATTAAAAAGAAAATCGCTGAAAAATTCTTCTGTTTCATGATATGGAGTAGAAATGATACCAGCATCTATTTCGCCAGATTTTAGGGATTTTATGATGTTTTCGGTATTCATTTCGTGGATGTTCATTTCTATTTTTTGGTTTTGATTTAGAAAATCAAAAATTTCGTTTGGAATGAGAAATCCAGAAACTGTAGGAATAATCCCAAGGTTGATTTTCCCAGCCAGTACATTATTGAGCGAATGAGCTTTATTTTTCAGTTCTGTAATGTTATCCAGCACGGCTTTAGCAGAGGAAATAATCTCATCTCCTGCATCAGTGGTGCGGATGGGATGGGTGGTTCTGTCAAATATTTTTATACTAAGTTCATCTTCTAATTTCTGAATCATCGCGCTGAGTGTAGGCTGTGTGACATGACATGCCAAAGCCGCCTTCCCGAAATGCTTGTATTTATCAACGGCGATGAGGTATTCTAACTGCTGGATGTTCATGATTTTCAAAAATATTTTATATAAAACTCATTTTCATTAATGTAAAATTACATAATTACTGTAACCAATCCTGATTGTATAAAAACAGAATTGGTTACAGTGAATTTACAAACTTATGTATAGAACTATTTTACAGTCTCTTTGTAAGAATCCGTAAAGTTCTGTCCTGTGTAAGAAGTGAAACTCGTACTCCAGTTCTGAACTCTAGCTCCTGTGTATGTTTTAGTTACTGTCCATTTTACAAATAGATTACCATAAATGTCAGTAGCTTTTACTTCTACAAAAGATTTAAATCCTTTATTTACTTCAAAAGAAATACTTTCTGACATTCCACTTCTCAGATATATTTTTCTCTTGTTTCCATTGGCATCTCTATAGGTTACAGAGCCGTTAATAGAATTATTACCTTGATATTGAACCTGCAGTTTAGCCGTGTATATGGCATCATCATCTTTATCCCTAGAACAGGAAGAAAAAATAAAAACCAAAACAAATGCAAGAGCACCCGCAAAAATACTTCTTTTTGATAAAAACTTTTTCATTTTAAAAATTAAATTTTTTTGTTTTAATAATTCTCAAAAATTATACCATAGACAGTAATAATCTTATTAGTAATCGGTTAGTTCTCTGCATAAGACTTAGTAGGAGCGCAGGTACAGATTAAATTTCTGTCTCCATAGGCATCATCTACACGAGAAACAGAAGCGAAGAATTTGTTTTCTCTTATCCATTCCAGAGGATATGCTGCTTTTTCTCGGCTGTATGGTTTATCCCATGCATCAGAGATTACTAGTTGTTCCGTATGAGGTGCATTTTTCAAGACATTATTTTCCTTATCAGCTTTGCCGTTTGCTATTTCATCTATTTCATATTTGATATTTATCAAAGCTTCTGCAAATCTATCAAGCTCCTCTTTGCTTTCGGATTCGGTAGGCTCTATCATAAGGGTTCCAGCCACAGGGAAAGATACCGTAGGCGCGTGGAATCCGTAGTCCATCAGTCGTTTCGCAATATCGCCCACTTCTATACCATAGGTTTTGAATGGTCGGAAATCTACGATACATTCGTGCGCAACTCTTTCATTTTCATTGCTATACAAGATAGAATAATGCTCTTTTAACACATCTTTTAGGTAATTTGCGTTTAGAATAGCGTATTCTGTGGCTTTTTTTAGTCCTTGGGTTCCCAGCATTTTGATGTAAGCGTAGGAAATATTCACTACAAGGGCAGAACCATACGGAGCAGAAGAAATAGCATCGATAGAGTACTCTGAACCGATTTTTACATTTGGATTTGAAGGTAAGAACGGAACCAAATGTTTCGCCACACAGATAGGTCCTACACCAGGTCCACCGCCGCCATGAGGGATAGCAAAGGTTTTATGTAAATTTAGGTGGCACACATCCGCACCGATGTGACCAGGGCTGGTAAAGCCAACCTGAGCGTTCATATTAGCGCCATCCATGTACACCTGTCCGCCGTTAGCATGGATTAGATTGATAATATCTGTAACATTATTGTCAAAGAAACCATAAGTGGACGGATATGTAATCATGAATGCCGCCAGATTTTCTTTGTGCTGTTCTACTTTTGCTTTTAAATCCTCAAAATCAATCTGTCCGTTTTCTAGATTTTTTACCACAACTACTTTTAGCCCTGCTACGATAGCCGAAGCGGGATTCGTACCGTGTGCAGACTGCGGAATGAGCACGATGTCTCTATGTCCTTCACCTTTGTGTTTTAGGTATTCGCGGATTACCATCAGCCCAGCGTATTCGCCCTGTGCACCAGAGTTAGGCTGTAGGGAAGTTCCTGCAAAACCTGTGATTTCGGCTAAATCTTTTTCTAATTCTTTGATTAGTTTTTGATAGCCTTTCGCCTGTTCCATTGGCACGAAAGGGTGGATATTTCCCCATTCAGGCCAAGACAAAGGCAGCATTTCTGTAGCAGCATTCAGCTTCATCGTACAAGAACCAAGCGAAATCATAGAATGTGTAAGAGAAATGTCTTTTCTCTCCAGCTTTTTGATGTATCGCATCAGCTCTGTCTCCGTGTGATATTTCTGGAAAAACTCTTCTACTAGGAATTTATCAGTTCTTAGAAGGCTGATAGGAAGGGTGATTTGTTCTTTTAAATCAATCTTAACAGCATTTTTGCCAACAAATTCAGCAAAAGCATCTGCTAATTTTTGGAGTTTTTTATTTGTAGTAGCTTCATTGATAGCAACGCTCACAAAACCATATTCGAAATAATTTAGGTTGATTTTGTGGTTTTCCATCAATGTTTTCAAAGACTGTTTTTTGTCTTCGCTAAGTTTAAATCTTACCGTGTCAAAACTTGGATTGTTTTCAACCTCGTAGCCCAGTTCAGCTAAAGCATCTCGCAAAGCATTAGCCTTAAAATGTATCTGTCCTGCAATGTACTTAAGTCCTGCTTCTCCGTGATAGACAGCGTACATTCCTGCCATCACTGCTAGAAGAACCTGCGCTGTACAGATGTTGGAAGTTGCTTTTTCACGCTTGATGTGCTGCTCTCTGGTCTGCAAAGCCATTCTGAGCGCTCTCTTTCCGTACATATCCTGTGAAACTCCTATGATACGGCCAGGGATTTCTCTTTTGTAATCGTCTTTACAAGCGTAGAAAGCGGCGTGCGGTCCACCGTATCCCATAGGAATACCGAATCTCTGGGAAGTCCCGACAGCACAGTCAGCACCGAGCTGTGCAGGAGATTTTAGCATAACTAAAGCCAATAAATCACACGCTAAAACGACTTGAATATTTTGTTCTTTCAGAGATTTTATAATTTCTGTGTAATCCTCTATAACTCCTATTTTAGTAGGATATTGAAGTAAAGCTCCGAAATAAGAATTATCTAAATTTCCACTATGTTTTCCTACAGTAATTTCTATTCCCAGTCCTTCCGCTCTGGTTTTCAGTACGGCGATTGTTTGTGGAAGAACATCATCAGAAATGAAAAATTTATTTGCTCCTGCGTTTTTTTGTTCTTTTGTTCTGTTGGAGAAGAACATGTGCATAGCTTCGGCAGCTGCTGTTCCTTCATCCAAAAGGGAAGCGTTTGCTAATGGGAAACCTGTAAGGCTCACTATCATAGTCTGATAGTTCAGCAGTGCCTCTAATCTTCCCTGTGAAATCTCCGCTTGGTAAGGCGTGTAAGCCGTATACCAGCTAGGATTTTCCAAAATATTTCGCTGGATGACAGCAGGAAGAATAGCAGGGTGGTATCCTAGTCCAATGTAAGAGTCAAACTGCTGATTTTCAGAAGCTAATTCTTTAGAATGAGAAAGCATTTCAAACTCGGACAGAGGTTCTGAAATGCTTAAATCTTTTTGTAATCGGATAGAATGAGGAATAGTCTGAGAGATCAGTTCATCAATGCTGGAAACACCTACTTTTTTCAGCATTTCGTTTTTGTTCGTTTCATTGAGACTGATGTGTCTGTTTACAAATTCTGATGTGTTCATAAGTTATTATTGGGTATAAGGTTGAAACTTAGTTTGTGGTAAAGGTAGACAATTTTTTGTTTTTTGCAAAGGTTTTTGGTTTGGAATTTTATGTAAATAGAAAAGATGGAGTTTAGTAATATTTTTTCCATTTTTTCTTTAATTCTTCTAAAATTTTTTGTTCGGTGGCGTTTTGTTTTGGTTGGTAAAATTTGGTTCCACTTATTTCCTCTGGCAAAAATTCCTGCTCTACGAAACCTTCTTTGTAATCATGCGCGTATTGGTAGTTTTTGCCGTAGTTCATGTCCTTCATCAGTTTGGTAGGCGCATTGCGCAGGTGCAGAGGCACGGGCAGATTTCCTGTTTTCTTTACAAAGGACAAAGCCTCATTTATAGCTAAATAAGAAGAATTACTTTTCGGCGAAACAGCCAAATATACAGCGCATTCGCTCAGGATAATTCTGGCTTCAGGGTTGCCGATGACATTCACTGCCTGAAAACACTGAGTGGCCACTGTGAGGGCGTTAGGATTGGCAAGGCCTATATCCTCTGAAGCAGAAATGAGCATTCTGCGGGCGATGAATTTGATGTCTTCTCCTCCTGCCAGCATTCTCGCGAGCCAGTAGACCGCAGCGTTTGGGTCTGAACCACGAATGGACTTTATAAAAGCGGAAATGATGTCATAGTGCTGTTCTCCATTCTTGTCATAGAGAACCATATTTTCTTGTAAAACAGAGAGAATTTCTTCGCTGGTAATTTCTTTGTTTTTATCTTTTAAAAACTGATTGAGAACGATTTCCAGCCCGTTGATGAGTTTTCGGGCATCTCCGCCAGAATATTGTATAAAGGCTTCGCTTTCTTTGATATTAAAATTAGACAGAAATTCAGAATTGTATTGATTTAATGCAGATTTTAGAAGTTCTTACAGTTTTTCGTAAGAAAGAGATTTCAGCGTATAGACCTGACAGCGAGAGAGCAGCGCTGCAACGACCTCAAAACTAGGGTTTTCCGTAGTGGCGCCGATGAGGACTACCCAGCCTTTTTCTACAGCGTGGAGTAGGCTGTCCTGCTGGGTTTTATTGAACCGATGAATTTCATCAATGAAAAGAATAGGGCTTTTTCCGCTGAATAGATTTTGTTTTTTGGTTTCTTCTATGATTTCGCGGACATCTTTAACCCCAGAGCTTATGGCATTGAGTTTGAAAAATTTTCGTCCTGACTGCTCTGCGATGATTTCTGCCAAGGTGGTTTTCCCTGTTCCAGGCGGCCCCCAGAAAATGAGCGAATTGAGCGTGTCATTTTCCAGCATTTTTCGGATAGTGCCGTTGGTTCCCGTTAGGTGTTCCTGCCCGATGACTTCATCAAGGCTTTTAGGGCGCATTTTTTCTGCAAGTGGTGTCATATCTCAATATTAAAAGGCTATAAGCATACGCTTACAGCCTAGTTTTTATTCTTTATTTTTCTTTCTCTTAACAAACTTCATGATGTAATCCCATCCGAAGAAAATACCCATCAGTATGGCTGCTACCCACCAGTAAGAGGTTTTGTTGGCTTCGCCAGTGTTAGTTGCTTTGAACATTCTATCCCAGCGTATACGCCAGCCATTGGCTTGATAAGAGGAATTGTTGTCTGTAAAAGAACCTTCCAAGCTTAGCCAAGTGAACATAGGCGAACCCATGATGTGAGTTTCTGGAACAAATCCGAAATATCTGGAATCCAGCGATGCATCTCTATTGTCTCCCATCATAAAATAGTAGTTTTGTTTGACTTCGTATTTGTCAGTGGCTACTTTATTGATGAAAATTTGGTTTCCTTTTACTTCTAAGATATTGTTTTCATATTCTCTTATCAGTTTGCTGTACATCGGTATTGTTTCGAGGTTGATGTCTATGATGTCGCCTTTTTTAGGGATTTTGATAGGTCCATACCAGTCCTTATTCCAGTCTTTGTTCATTGGGAAAATGGTATTGGAAATATCTACTTTGTCAGTATATATGATTCTTTGTTCCTCTTGGGATTTTTTAAGGTTAAGATGCATAGAAATATCCTGAATTCCCTTTGGTTCAATGGCAGGTTCTACAGATGCCACACCAGGGATTTCCTTTATTTCTTCAGCCAAAGTAGGCGTAAGCCCACTGAAAGAGTATGAAAATCCATCAGTTGTTTGGAATTCTCTCACAGGTAGGAAACCTACATTTTGGTATAGATGAGGAATGTCCAGCTGGGTTTTTGCATTGACATTATAGGCCTGCTGAATTTCTGCATCGCCCATTTTTTGCTCTGGTTTTCCGTTTATGAAGAGTTTTCCAGCTTTTATTTCTAATACATCTCCTGCCACAGCCACAGCTCTTTTTACATATGGATCTTTTCTGTCAATAGATGTATGAACGCTATCGCCAGGGTAGTTGAACACCACGATGTCATTTCTCTCAACATTACTAAATGCTGGAAGACGGAAATATGGTAATTTGATGTTTTCTACATAGGATTTTGGGTCGTTTTTAGGGTTGCCGTCTTTTGCTCTGTCAAATAGAGTAGATTGTAAAAACGGCACCGCCAAAGGTCTCATAGGCAGCCTAAGTCCATATTTTAGTTTATTAACAAAGAGGAAATCTCCCACTAAAAGCGTTCTCTCCATAGATCCTGTCGGAATACCGAAAGGCTGGAAAGAGAAAGTATGTATCAGCGTAGCAAAAACAGTTGCATAAGTGATAGAACTCCAGAAAGAATCCTTTTTAATTTCCTCTTCATCGATGTCTTCTTCATCTACAAGCTCAGTAGAAGGAGAGTAATTGACAACAGCTAAATAAACAAAAGGCAGTACGATTGTCAAAAATTTTTGTCCAAAACTGGTCTTTCCAAATCTTTCCATTAGAAATAAATGAAAAACAGAAATCATCACCGTTCCCACGATAGGGAAATAGGTCAGAACCACCCACCATTTAGGTCTTTTGGTTTCTTTAAGAATGATGAAATAGTTATAAAACGGGACAAAAGCAAACAGCGGATTGTATCCCATTTTCTTAAATAACTTCCAAGTGGAAATTCCCAATAATGCGCTGAGAATGAGAATGTATAATGAATAAGTTAGTAAGTATTCCATTTTGAATATTTTGTAGATTTAGTTAGGATTGTTTTTCTCTCTTGATTCTATAAGTGAGAAGACTTGGTCCATTGATAGGTTGAACATTTCGTTTTCTTCGGTCACAGGCGAGAAGTAAAATTTTAGTTTTTCCTCCCCAAATTCAGCCACCAGCTTTTCCCAGTTTTCATTTTCTATAACCACAAAACTAAGCGTATCACCACCCAAAGAAGGTTTGAACCAGCAGAGTTTGTATTTATCATCGATGAATTTTCCGATAGATTTTAATGTCGTATCTCTATCCCATTTGTCCTCATCATATGGGATAACCGCTTCTTTTTCATCTTTTTTTAGGATAACGGTATCTAGTGCGCCTTCCTTTTCAGAAGGGATGGTTTTCCATTCTATTTGGTCTGCTTCGCTCAGCTCATCATTGACATAGCTCACGATATCTTCATCATATTCTCTCCAGTCCACCCAAAAAATATTTTCATTATCAAAAAAAGTTTCAATATTTTCAATGGGATTATCTGATAAAAAAGTTCTGATTTGTTCTATCATAATTTTCTATTTAGTGCAAATATAAAAAAAAGGCTAAATATTTGCCTTTTCTTATCCTTATAATCCTAAAACTTCTTTTACAGTAAAGTTCCCTTTTCTTCCGATAATCCACTCAGAGGCAATTACAGCGCCTAATGCAAAGCCGTTTCGGTTGAAAGCGGTGTGTTTTATCTCGATTTCATCCACTTCAGAACGATAAGTTACGATGTGGGTTCCAGGGACTTCCTCCTCTCTTACAGCCTTGATGCCCAGTTCTTTACCCAAGGTTTCATCTAATTTCCATTTTTCAAAATCAGAATTAGAGATAATGTCCTGCGCAAGGGAAATCGCTGTTCCGCTCGGTTTATCCAGCTTGTGGATGTGGTGGATTTCTTCTAATTGGCAGTCATAGTCATTGTTAAAAGGTTTCATCAACTGAGCCAATTTTTCATTCAAAGCGAAGAAAAGATTTACTCCCAGACTAAAATTAGACCCATACAAAAATGCAGAGTTGTTTTCTATGCAGATTTTTTCTATTTCAGGTTTTTTCTCAAGCCATCCTGTAGTTCCGCATACTACGGGAATGCCCTGTTCAAGGCAGAATTTGATATTTCCAAATGCAGATTCTGGGCTAGAGAACTCTATCACTACATCAGGATTATTTAGGTTTTCCAAAGTGGGAGATTCATTGAGCCGAGCCACTATTTCGTGTCCTCGTGTTTGAGCTATTTTATCAATAATCTGCCCCATTTTTCCGTATCCTACTAATGCTATTTTCATTGGTTTTAAAATTTATATCTTAGAGCAAGACCTGCCTTTGCTGTATGTACTGGGTCTGTGTAATCGTGCAGAATGGTCGGTGAAATCGCTAAATCAGGGTCTTTACGCCCTTCATCAAGGTGGGCATCTACCACGGCATCTATGATGTTTAGCAGATATATCCCCGCAGTGATAGCGATGGCATAGTCGCGGTATCTTCTTCTGGAATCTTGGGTATTTCCGAGGGCTGTCTTTAAGTCCAGTCCTGTAATTCCAGAAAACTCGTGCTGCTGCCCGTTTAGTTCTGCTTCAAAAGCATTTTTGTATCTTTTGTATTGTTTTTGGTTCCAAATGATGAAACCTACTCCTGTTCCTATCGCTCCCCAGACAATAGGGATTTTCCAGTATTTACGGTTGTAGTACTGTCCCCAGCCAGGGATGATGGCAGACCGCCAGCCTGCTTTGGTAGGGCTGAGTCCAGAGTAAGATGTTTTCTTATGAAGTAGTTCTATATCCGTGACTATTTCATTATCTATCTGTACAGAGTCTTTTTTCTCTGGTTCGTGTGCAAAGAAAAAATAAGAAATAAAAACGAATATAAAACCTAATAATTTTTTCATTTGATTTAGTTAAAATAAGAGAGAATTTTCTCTAATTCTTCTTCATTGTCAAAGTTAAGGACTATTTTTCCTTTGTCTCCCTTTGCAGAAGATTTTATTTCTACTTTTAGTGCCAGAGCATCAGCAAGGGTTTTTTCAGCTCTGCGAAGGTTGTTCGGAAGGG
>CAUQMH010000035.1:0-15822 GCA_963519075.1 uncultured Flavobacteriaceae bacterium | reverse complement strand
CTACCATACCACAGACTGAGGGTAACATCATTATCTCTCATATTTGCAATGATATAGGCGCTTGGGGAAAAGGTTTTGTAATGGCTATTTCTAAACGATGGAAAGAACCCGCGAAACAATATAAACAATGGTATAAAGAAGGTGAAGATTTTGCTTTGGGGGCTGTTCAGTTCGTGGCTGTAGAGGAAAATGTGTGGGTTGCCAATATCATCGGTCAGCATAAAATATATAAAGATGAAAATGGAAATCCTCCCATTCGTTATGAAGCTGTGAAAGAAGGTTTACAGCAAGTGGCAGAGTATGCTCAAAAAATAAACGCAAAAGTTCAAATGCCCCGCATAGGCTGTGGACTGGCAGGAGGCTCTTGGGATGAGATAGAGAAAATCATAGAGGAAACTCTTTTACAAAAAGGTATAGAGGTATTTGTCTGCGATATATAAAAGCATTAAATTCATAGAGAAAGAAGAAGATTAAACCTGTTGAAACAAAGCTCCTTGCACGACGCCTCTTTTTTCTAATTCTTTTTCTATGAGGCTTTGTATTTGGTTTTTCTTTAGTCCCCATTTGGGTGCGATGAGCATTTCTGTATCGGACACGACAAAAAGCCTTTGTATCACGATATCAGGGCGAAGCAGCGGAAGCAGTTCGCAGAGCAAATCAATGTATTCTTCCAAAGTGAAAAGTTTGAAAGGTTCTCTTTTGTATTTTACGCCCATGATAGAACCTTTGATAATGTGCAGATTATGAAATTTCACGAATTTTATTTGAGGATATTTATTGATTTCCTCGGCATATTGCAGAATCATTTCCCGCGACTCGTTCGGCAGCCCTAAAATACAATGAACACAGACATTCAGCGGCGTGTTTTTCAGCAGTTCCATTGCTTTTTCAAAATCTTGGTGCGTGCACCCGCGGTTGATTTCCGCAAGGGTAGAATTATGGATAGATTCTATTCCCAACTCCAAATCCACTTCCAGACCACGCTCACAGTAGCTTTCCAAAAGTTTTATTTTCTCGCTGTCTATGCAGTCTGGACGCGTTCCCACGGACAGCCCCACGATGTTTTCGGTGTTTATTTTCAGGGCTTCATCGTACAGCATTTTTAGTTCATTAACAGAGGCGTAAGTATTAGAATTTGGCTGAAAATAAATGATGAATTTCTCGGCTTTATAGCTTTCTATGGCGTTTTTCATTCCGTGGTTCAGCTGCTCTCGGAAGTTCTCCAAATCCTTTGGAACAGGCGTGAAGGATTCCACATTACAGTAGGAACAGCCGCCAAATCCCTTTGAGCTGTCATGGTTAGGGCAGGTAAAACCAGCATCTACAATGACTTTATAGACCTTCTGCCCATTGAATTTTTGTTTTAGATAAGCACCGTAATAGTTGTAGTTTTTTTCTCCGAAAGCTAAATTTTTTTTCATTTCAAAAAATTTTCTCAAATTTAAGCATTAATAAGTTTATAATATTTAGAAAAAGATTTGTTTATTTTGTAACAAAACGAAAAAAATAATACTAATTCAGAAAATAAAAATTCATGCTGAGAGCAAAAAACATCACTAAAACCTACGATGCAGGCAAAAAAATAGCCTTGCAGGATTTTAGCATAGAAGTTCCACAAGGAAGTATTTATGGGCTTCTCGGCCCTAATGGTGCAGGGAAAACTTCATTCATCAGAATTATCAATCAGATTACCAAGCCAGACAGCGGTGAAATATTCATTAATGATAAACCTTTGGAAATTAGTCATATTCGTGAAGTGGGATACATGCCAGAGGAGAGAGGTCTGTATAAAAATATGACGATAGGCGACCAGCTGATGTATTTCGGTGAGCTGAAAGGAATGTCTAAAAATGATATACTTGCGGAGTCCAAACATTGGTTTGAAAAACTGGAAATAGACCAGTGGTGGAAGAAAAAACTCTCTGAGCTGTCTAAAGGAATGGCGCAGAAAATACAATTTGTAGTGACAGTGCTGCACCGCCCAAAACTGCTGATTTTAGATGAGCCGTTTTCTGGGTTTGACCCTGTGAATGCCAATCTCATAAAAGACCAGATTTTGGATTTAAAGGCACAAGGGACGACCATCATTCTCTCCACCCACCGAATGGAAAGCGTAGAAGAACTCTGTGATTCTGTGGCTTTGGTTCATCAGTCGCGAAAGGTTTTGGATGGCAGAATTTCGGAAGTGAAAGAGAAATTTAAGCAAAATTTATTTGAAATTGTCCTTTCGGAGGCGAGTCTGGATGCATTTAATTCATTTAAAACTAAAAATGAACTTTTTAATGAAAAACTGGATGAAAATCTTATTCGTTTTGAAATAAAAAACAGCATGAGCCAGAAAGAACTCCTCCAAGAGCTTCTAAATATCGGGAAAATCGTAGAATTTAAAGAAAAAATCCCAACGATGAACGAGGTGTTCATCGCCGCTGTAAAAGGAATATAAACTAATACCGAAAAACAAATGAAAAATATAATCCTAATCGCTAAAAGAGAGTTTTTTACCCAAGTAAAAAAGAAATCTTTCATCATTCTTACCCTTCTTACGCCGCTTCTGATTATTGTTTTTGGAGGTGTGGTTTCTCTGATGTTTCAGGCGAATGAAACGCAGATGCAGATAAGTGTCATCGACAAAAGCGGTCTGTTCAAAGACAAGCTGAAATCGGATGAAAATATCCGCTATGTATTTTCTTCGGAGGAGACAGAAAAATCCTTGATAAAGGCTTTGGAAACTACTGAGGAAATGAACGCAGTCATGATTATTCCTAAAAAAGAAATCCATCAGCTGGAAAACAGTATAGAAATTTTGACCAATAAAAACCTCAGCAACGAGGCGAGAAAAAATATTGCAGGAAATATTTCGGAAATCATCAAAGCAGAGAAAATCAATGCATTAGGAATCAGCACTGCGCAGATAGAGGATTTGAACAAGGGAGTTAATCTTCATGTAGTCAATATTTTAGAGAAAGAAAAGAAACAGGATAGTTTCCTAGTCGGCGTGAAATCTGGACTGAGTATGTTCCTGATGTACTGCATATTTACTTTCATCATGATGTATGGCATCCGTGTGATGCGAAGCGTTTTGGAGGAAAAAAACAATAGAGTAGTGGAAATTCTGATTTCTTCGGTGAAGCCTTTTGAGCTGATGATGGGGAAAATTTTGGGCGTTACAGGAGTGGCTTTGGTGCAGTTCGGGGTATGGGTAGTGATGATATTTGCTTCTGTGATGACTCTTGGTTCATCAAATGTAGGAATGGTGAGTGGCGTAGCCGAAGTGCAGATGGTTTTATCGGCTCTTTCGCAGATAAATTATGGATTGATTCTTTTCGTATTTGTAATTTATTTCTTATTGGGATATTTGTTTTATAGTGCGATGTATGCGGCGATAGGCTCTGCGGTGGATAACGAGACTGAAACCCAGCAGTTTACATTGTTTGCGATTTTACCGATGATGCTTGGTTTTTATGGCAGTATCACGATAATGAACAATCCAGATGGGCCGATGAGTTTCTGGCTGTCCATGATTCCTTTCACTTCGCCGATTGCGATGCTGGCGAGAATACCGTTTGATGTTCCTGTATGGGAGCTGGTGTTGTCCATAGTGATTCTGCTGGTTTCTACGCTGGGAATGGTTTTCATCGCTTCCAAAATCTACCGAGTGGGAATCTTGATGTATGGAAATAAAGTCACCCTGAAAGAACTTTGGAAATGGATGAAAAACTAAATTTGGTTTTGTTTTTCTAAATTCAGCAGAAATTCTTTCTTGTCCAGTCCGCCAGCGTATCCTGTCAGTTTCTTGTCCTTCCCGATAACTCTATGGCAGGGAATGATGATGGAGATTTTGTTCCTGCTGTTGGCGTTGGCTACAGCTCTCACGGCTTTTGGGTTGCCGAGCCTTTGGGCTTGTTCTTGGTAGGAAATGGTCTCTCCGAAAGGGATTTTTAGTAGCTCTTCCCAGACTCTCTGTTGAAATTCGGTTCCCGAAAACTTCACAGGAACGGAGAACTTTTTCAGTTTTCCATTGAAATAAAGATTTAATTCTTTTTCGGCTAAATCCAAGATAGAATTGCTCTCGTGGATGCAGTTTTTGAAAGAATTAATGTTTTTCTCTGTGTATTTGCTGTCTTCAAAGTCCAGCGAAAGCAGTCCTTCTTCATCAGCCACGGCGCAGAGCCTGCCGATGGGCGTGGGAATATATTTTAGGTAAAAATTCATTCTAAGTAAAAATTTTTCAAATATAATAAAAATTGCTCAATTTTATTTAGATTAAATTTAAACAAGTATCTTTGTCGGAGAAAAAACGATTCAAAAAGAAATGAAAAATCCTCTGACCCTTTTTGATATTCCTGATGGAAAGAAAGTAAAGGTTTTGGGCTATGATGACAGAGTTCTAGAAATGCCCACCAAAATTCTGGAAATGGGAATTCTTCCAGAAACGGAAGTAGTGGTGCTTCATAGAGCGCCATTCAGCGGGCCTCTGTATGTGGAATACGGAGAGGAGGATACTTGTGTGGCTCTTCGCAGTGAGGAGGCTAAATTTATCTTGGTAGAATATATTGATTGATGGCAAAAAAGACTAAAAATATACTGTTCGTAGGAAACCCGAATGTAGGAAAATCCACCGTTTTTAATCATCTCTGTAACAGACAGCAGAAGACAGGGAATTATGCAGGAGTTACAGTGGAAAGCTACACAGGGAATTACGATTACGAAGGCGAAACCATTACAATAACCGATTTACCTGGAGCGTACAGCATCTATCCCAGCTCTGAGGACGAAGCTGTTTTCAGTAGGTTTTTGGTACAGGAGCCGAGGGAATACCACGGAATTCTCTACATAGCGGATGCTATCAACATTAGGCGAAGTCTGCTGCTTCTTCAGCAGATAAAGGATTTGGGAATTCCTGTGATGATGGTTTTGAACCAAATGGATTTGGCTCAGAAAAAAGGATTTGCCTTTGATTTAGCCAAAATGGAGAAGGTTTTAGGCGTGAAAATTATTCCTGCCAATGCGAAGGAAAACGAGGGAATGGAAGTCGTAAAAAAGGCAATTTATGACAATGAATTTCAGCAGGAAACCACTCCGAGTTTTGAAATTCCGATGGAGCATAAAGGCTTGGTTTTCAAGTTAAAAAATCAACTAAAAGAAGAAAACGATTACAAAATCTGGACGCTGCTTTCTGCCGAAAAATATTTAGGGAAATTAGAAAGTATGGCGCAGCAGCTTAATCAGGAAATGGTTAAATGTCTTGTTCCCAAAAGATTGCAGGTTCAGGAGACCATCAGAAGATACCAGAATATAGATAAAATCCTCCCTGAATTTTTCTCAAAAAAGAAGCAAGAAAAGAAACTCCTCACGGAGAAACTAGATAAAATTTTGGTGCATCCGTTTTTTGGGTATTTGATTTTTGGAATATTATTATTGCTGATTTTCAATAGTGTATTTTATTTGGCAGAATACCCTATGAAATGGATAGAGGACGGCGTGGTGTTTTTTGGTGACTGGGCAGGAGAGTACCTTCCAGAGGGACCTCTCAAAAGTCTTTTTACCCAAGGAATTATCCCAGGGATAGTCGGCGTGCTGCCGTTTGCGCCACAGATTGGGATTTTGCTGTATGTGCTTTATTTACTGGAAGATTCGGGCTATATGGCGAGGATAGTTTTTCTTACAGATAGATTTCTGAGACCTTTCGGGCTGAATGGGAAAAGCGTCGTTCCGCTGGTTTCCAGCACGGCGTGCGCAGTTCCTGCCATTATGGGAGCGAGAAATATAGAAAATATAAAGGAGAGACTGCTTACTATATTGGTTACGCCTTTTATGACCTGTTCTGCGAGGCTGCCTGTGTACAGCATCATTATAGGGCTGATTATCCCAGATGAATATTTTTTAGGTTTTATCAGTTATAAAGCAGTGATGATGCTGATCATGTATATCGCTGGTTTTCTGATGGCTTTGGGGGCTTCATTTGTATTAAAGAAAATCATCAGAGCCAATGAAAAATCATACCTTGTGATGGATTTGCCGCCTTATAAAGTCCCAATGTGGGGAAATAATTTCAGGCTAACGATGAATAAAGTCTGGGGCTTCATCACAGGTTCGGGGAAGATTATTTTCTCGGTTACGGTGTTGCTTTGGGCATTGGCGTTCTTTGGGCCAAGACAAAACGCAGACCAAATTATTTTGGCTGATGTAGAAATGGAGGATTCCTATTTGGCTATTTTGGGTAAAGGTATAGAGCCTGTGGTAGAGCCTTTGGGCTACGACTGGAAAATAGGCGTGGGAGTTATCACGAGTTTTGCGGCGAGGGAAACCTTTGTAGGAACCATGGCTACGCTCTATGGACTTGAAGATGTGGATACCGAATCCGAAGAGGGCGAACTGCGAATCATGGACAAAATGCGAAAAGACACCAAACCCAATGGAGAAAAGGTTTTCAGTTTCGCTACGGGGCTTTCGGTGCTTATGTTCTATGCCTTTGCGATGCAGTGTATCTCCACCATTGCCATTGTTTATAAGGAAACCAGAAGTATGAAATGGACACTGGTGCAGATGTTTGGGATGACAGGAATAGCCTATTTGGTTTCGTTTTTAGTTTATCAAATTTTTAAATAATTAGAGAAATGCTTTATTTTCAATATGTTATCATTGCAATGATACTGCTGATGGCGGTTTATTGTCTCGTGAGAATTTTCACTAAAAATTTTTCTTCCAAGAAGAAAGGAAACGGTTGTGACAGAGGTTGTGGCTGTTCGTAGTTTATTTTTAGCAAAATAATTTTTCTTTTTTAAAACTGTTTTTAACGGCTCAAATTCTACCCAATATTTAGGATGTTTCTTGGGTATGCCACTCGTATTTCTTATCTTTGTAGGACTTTCAAAATAGAAAAAATATGTCATTAATAAAATCAATTTCAGGAATTAGAGGGACTATTGGAGGAAAAGTGGGAGATAATCTCACGCCACTGGATGTGGTGAAATTTACCTCTGCATTTGGGTCTTGGCTTCAGAATAACAAAGGTAAAAAGAACTTGACGCTCGTTATCGGTAGAGATGCCAGAATTTCGGGGCAGATGGTTTCTTCGCTGGTTTCTGCTACTTTGCAGGGGCTGGGTATCCATGTGATAGACCTAGGGCTTTCTACTACGCCTACGGTGGAGGTGATGGTGCCAGAACTTGGGGCAGATGGCGGAATTATCCTTACGGCTTCGCATAACCCTAAACAGTGGAACGCTCTGAAACTTCTTAATGAAAAAGGAGAATTTATCAATGGAGAAAACGGTGCTGAGGTTTTGGCGCTTGCTGAGCGTGAGGATTTCGGCTATGCAGAGGTGGATAACCTTGGTAAATACGAGACTAGAGAAGATGGCTTCGCGGTTCATATCGCTAAAATTCTTGCTCTGCCGATGGTAGATGCAGAGGCAGTGAAGGCTAGAAAATTCAAAGTAGTGCTGGATGCCGTAAATTCCACTGGTGGAATGGCTCTTCCGCCGCTTTTGGAGCAGCTTGGCTGTGAGGTGGTTAAGCTCTATTGTGAGCCAAACGGACATTTTCCGCATAATCCAGAACCATTGAAAGAGCACCTTACGGACATTTGTGATTTGGTGAAAAAGGAAAAAGCAGATTTGGGAATAGTGGTTGATCCCGATGTGGATAGACTGGCTCTCATCGATGAAAACGGAGAAATGTTTGGTGAGGAATATACTTTGGTAGCTGTTGCAGATTATCTTTTAAGACATAAAAAAGGCGTGGCGGTGTCTAATCTTTCTTCCAGCCGTGCCTTACGAGATGTAGCGAAAACGCATGATTCTGAATATTTTGCGAGTGCAGTGGGAGAGGTGAATGTAGTGACTTTAATGAAGGAGAAAAATGCTGTTATCGGTGGAGAAGGAAACGGCGGAATTATCTATCCAGACCTGCACTACGGAAGGGATTCATTAGTTGGGGCTGCATTGTTTTTGACACATTTGGCGAAAGAAAACAAATCCGTTTCTGAACTAAGGGCTACATATCCTGCCTACTTTATGGGTAAGAAAAAAATAGAACTGACGCCAGAAATCAATGTAGATGAGGTTTTGGAGAAGATAAAAATAAAATATCAAAACGAGGAAATCTCTACGATAGACGGAGTGAAAATAGATTTTGCGGAAAACTGGGTTCATCTTAGAAAATCCAATACAGAACCGATAATCCGTATCTACACCGAAGCAAAATCCCAAAAAGAAGCCGATGAGCTGGGTGATAGATTTATTGAGGAAATTAGAAGTTTTATAGCTTAAATAAAAATAAAAACCATCTAAACAGGATGGTTTTTATTATTTCTTAATTTGGATTTTTACCCAATTCATTTAGCTCTTGTTGCATTTCATAATCAGATTTATATTTTTCCCAATTAACAACACGGGTATCTGACCATAAGTCATGCCATCCTCCATCTTCTTTCAAGAAAGAAAGTCCATCAAAAGGAACTAATCTTGAAATGTTTCTGATAAAAAAATCTTTCTGTGTAGGAGCCGTTCCATCGACTGAGACTACTTTAGTCTTTGTGATGTATTTACCGATACTTCTACCTTTGGTGAAATATTCAAAAGAGAATATGTAAATGAAATATAAAATGCTGGTAACTAAATAATCAAGAGCACGATTTCCGTCTAGATACAAAAGCCATTGTAGAGGAGCTTCTATTCCTATAGCAGCAAGTATTCCTAGAAATATACCTAAAAAGAAAATGAAAATGTAGAATACTGTAAAGTCTATGAGATAATTAAGAAGCCGCGTGCCTTGGCTGGCTCTATTGTTTTGTACAAGTAGAAGATAGTTGTTTTAGTATCATAAAAAAAGTTTTTATATATTTATACAAAAATAAAAATAAATTCTCATCAGATAATAAAAACTTTTACCTTTGTAGAAAAAATTAGCAGATTTTGGAAGAGGAATTTTTTGAAAAAAATGGACTTGTTAAAAAGTTCAAAAAATGATGAGGGAATTAATAATTTTTAAATTTAATTGAAATTATGGATTTATTTACAAAAATGCTTTTGGATTCGAAAGAAAATGACAAATTTTTATGCCTTTACGAATATTCGGATGATGATAAATTTTGGTTTGGTAAGGTTATTGATTTCAATGAAGAAATTATCATATTCCAGCATTATACTAAATTTGGTAAGAAAGATGGGGAGATAATATTGCAAAGGTCTATAATTAGCGAGATTGACTTTGATGATGATTATAATGAAGCAATGGTTTATGTTATCAATCATAGTGATAAAATAGACCGAAAAACAGAAATTCCAATAAATTGTGAAGATACCGAAAATTGGCGAAAGTCTTTCTTGGAGCAAGTGAAAAATAGAACTGATTTTCTTACTTCTGTAAAAATAAATGGTTCGGTTTTTGCAGGTTTTGTAAAAGATGTAGATGAGGAATTTTTCATGCTGCATTGTATAGGTGTTAGGGGAGAAGATAAGGGAAACATAATTTTCAGAATAGAGGATGTGACGGAGTTTTCTTTTGATGATAGGGAAGATAGAAAAACATTGATGCTGTATCAATGGAAATCAAAAAAACAATAAATAAAACGCTAAAAGCGATAGATTTTGGAAGAGGAATTTTTTGAAAATGAACTTATAAAAAAGTTCGAAGAAATGATAGAAAATAACGAGGAATATTATTTCAGTTCAGAGGAGCTGGAAGATATTATCGTGCATTATTTGGAGCTGGGAGATATTGCATTTGCGGAGTTGGCTGTCAACTATGCACTGAGACTGCACCCTAATTCCATAGAGATAAAAACCAAAAGATTAGAAATTCTTCTAGAACAGCATAAATACACACAGGTAAAGGAGCTGATGGCGGAGCTTAGAAATTCCTCGATGGAAACTATGGATTTTTTGGTCTGCTGTGCGAAATATTATTCCAATCTTGGAAATCCGAGAAGGGCGATAGAATATTGCGAAAAAGCTCTGAAATACGGCGAAGAGCAGAACTTCCTGCATAATTTCATCGCAGATGAATATGTCAATTTGGAAGACCCTTTTAATGCGCTGAAAAACTATAAATTAGCTCTAAAATATGATGCCTACGATGATTATTCATTGGAGAACATTATGATTTGCTATAACCAGCTGAATAAAGCCGATGAAGCAAGAAAATTTTTGGAAAATTATCTTGATGAATTTCCGTTTTCCGAAATGGGCTGGTATGAATACGGGCAGTTTCATTTCAATAAAAAGAATTATAGAGAGGCTATCAAGGGATTTGATTATGTGTTGGCAATCAACAGCGATTCTTTGTCTATTTATGGGAGCAAGGCGGCGTGTTATGAAGCGCTGAACGAATGGGAAAAAGCCATAGAAGTCTATGAGGAATTGCTGGAATTAGAATACACCAAGGCCTTTACTTACTATAAAATAGGGCTTTGCTACAAGGAAATGAAACAATGGTCTTCTGCGCTGAGTGCCTTCCAACAGTCGCTCAGAGAAGATCCACAGTTTTATATGTCCATGATGGAGCAGTCGGATGTTTATTATGAAATGCATAAATATGAGGAAGCACTTTATTTCGCGAAAGAAGCGGTTTCACTCAATGAAACTAATCTGGATTATCAGAAAAAATTGGCTTTTCTATACATAGACGGTGGAAAATTCGAAGAAAGTCTTTCCTGCTTGAAAAAAATCGTAGAAATGGAGCCAGACCGCTTCTACAACTGGTATGCATATAGCGAGGTGCTTATGCTCATCGGCGAGTATGAAGAGGCTGTTTCACTTTTAGAAAAAGCCCTAAAACAGCACCATAGAGCAGAACTTTTCTATCAAACGAGCAACTGCTATTTTCATCTGAAAGAAGAGCAGAAAGCCAAGGATTTCCTTGAAATAGCGCTTGATTTAGACCCGTCCTTATCAGAGGATATGCAGCAAAAATATCCGTATATAAGGGAAGAAGTCAAAAATAAAATAAAAAACAAAAGACAGTAATTAGTTACTGTCTTTTTCGTTAGAAAATTTATGCGTTTTTTTCGTTCCCTCGTAGGTTTCGTATTGTAGAAAACGGCATTCCAGTTTTCCATTGAATAGTTTGACTTTTCTGGAAGGGCGGAGTCCTATTTTCTTAACCGCTTCTAAATCAGAGGTTATAATCCAAGAAAGCGTGTTGGGATAGTTTTGCTTAAAGGTATCGCCTATTTTTTTGTAAAAATCTTCTTCTTTGATGGAAATTCTTTTGTCATACGGCGGGTTGAACATTACCATCAGAGGGAAAAGCTCTTTTTTAGACTCGAAGAAATTTTGTTTTCGGATTTCTATAATGCCTTCCATTTCTATGGATTCTACATTGGTTCTGGCAGCTTTTATAGCAGAAGGGTCAATATCATAGCCGATTATTTTTCCAGAAAATTCGGTTATTCTATTCAGTCTAAATTCTCTGATTTTACTGAAAAGTTCAGCATCATAATTTTTCCAGTTTTGGAAGGCGAATTTCTTTCTAAAAATCTGTGCAGGGAGGTTTAGGGCAATCATAGCGGCCTCTATCAGAAGGGTTCCGCTTCCGCACATAGGGTCTAGGAAATTTCCCTTGCCGTCCCAGCCAGCAATTTGGAGCATTCCTGCCGCCAAAACCTCGTTGATAGGCGCTTCTGTCTGCTCTTTTCGGTAACCTCTTTTAAATAAAGCATCTCCCGAACTATCCAGCGAAATGCTCACCAGCTCTCGGTCTATGTGCAGCTGGAGTTTTATTTCTGGGTTTTTAGTGTCTATATCAGGGCGTTTTCTGTATTTTGCCTTGAAAAAATCTACAATGGCATCTTTCATTTTCAAAGTCATGAACTGGGAATGCCTGAATCTCTCGGAATTTATCGTAGCATCTATGGCAAAGGTCTGGTCTGGACTTAGAATTTCGTCCCATGGGAATGCGAAAATTTTATCATAAAATCGGTCTTCGTTCCATGCCTTGAAAGTAAGTATCGGCACTAAAATTTTCAGCGCTGTTCGGCAGGAATAGTTGATTTTATACAAAAATCCTAAATCTCCTTCGCAGGTTACTGCTCGGTTTTTTATTTCGACATTTCTTCCACCCAGTTTTTTAACTTCCTTAGCGAGAGTGTTTTCCAATCCAAAAAATGTTTTGATTTGAATATTGATGTTTTCTGTATTCATTAACTTTAAAATATTCTGCAAAGGTAGAAAACTTAAAGAAATATTGTTTTGAAAAACATTAAAAAATATGATAAAAATCATATGGGGGGGGTAAATGATATGTGAAGTAAATGGTATAACTTCGCGAAAGTTTAACAAAAAAAGATATTTTATGAAAAGAATAATTTTATTTTTTATGGCAGGGCTTTTTCTCGTTTCTTGTAGTAGGGAAAATGATAAAATGACCGATGAAACATTAGCGAATAGCGCAAAAATGCAACTGCCAACCAAAGTAACAATAGCAGAAAACAACAAAGTAATATCGAAAAGGTTTGAATATCAAAACGATAATGAACTAAAAGAAATAATAGACGAAGGAAGTGGTGAGAAGGTTGTTTTCGTGTATGAAAAAGATTTTATCACATCTAAAATCAGATATTCTCAGGCAGGAGAAGAGCTTGGGAAGACTAATTATCAGTACAGCAACGGAAAATTGTCATCAGTAATAGATGAAGCAGTGATATCAGATTCTGGGATTCAGTATAAGAAGGTCGTTACACGAGAGTATCATTATAACGGCTCAGAGGTTTCAGTGAATGAGAATGTAAAATACCATTCAGAATCATATGCTTATAATCTTAGGGATGAAAATTCTACGCATACTTATGTTTTGAATGGAGAAAATATCACAAAAATTCATCACGAGATAAGCAAAAATGTTTCTAATGGGCATTTTTACCTAAGTCCAAATAATATGGTCGTAATAGATGAAGAGGTAACATATGATACTAAAAACAGCCCATATAAAAACATTAAAGGTTTTCCTGTTTTGGCTGTCGAGCTTTGTGGTTTAGATAAGGATGAAAATACTATTGCTGATTATCTGAATTTTAGGTGGGTAAGTCACAATCCTACTTTAATCAAAAAATCAATAAATTTATATGGAAGCGGAGCCGATAGTAGTGAGTATAAATTCCAATATGAGTATAAAAACAATTTCCCTATAAAAACGAAATTGAATAATAATAATCAAACTGTTACTACGATGGTTTATGAATATAATAAATAATATAAATGCCTTCTTTATTTGCGAGAAGGCATTTATTATTTCTATGGAGATGTTTATTTTAAAAATAACTAAATTTGCATTTCGTTTTATTCAATTTTTTTCGGATGGTAGCTTTTTTTCTTGTTCTCAGTGTTTTAGTGGGAGTTTTGTTAGGGAATTTTTTTGGGAATAATGAAAATTTAGCCAAAAGACTTCTGGTGCTCAGCGCTGGGTTTCTCATTACGGTCTGTGTGGTGGAGGTTTTTCCGCAGATTTATAACTCTGGGAATGAGAATATTGGGCTGTGGGTCATCATTGGAGTGGTTTTGCAGATGGTTTTGGAAGGCATGACCAAGGGATTCGAGCACGGTCATTTTCATTATGAAAAATGTAATATTTTCCCTGTTGGACTGCTGGTGGGAATGTTTATTCATGCATTTATAGAAGGAATTCCATTGGCTGGAATGCATTTGGATTCGCCGTATTTGTTGGGAATTTTGGTGCATAATCTGCCGATTTCCTTTGTGCTGGGAGCTTTTTTATTGAGGGAAAAGAAAAACAAGCTGATTGCGTGGGTTACCATCGCGTTTTTTGCGGCGGCATCTCCGCTGGGAATGCTGCTTGGGAAATACTTTAAACCTGAATGGCAGGCGTATTTCTTGGCGCTGTCGGGCGGGATTTTTCTACATATTTCTTCGGTTATTATTTTTGAAAATAATAGTAAAAGCCACCAGATAAACTGGGAAAAAATGTTTTTGGTGATTTTGGGCGTGGGTGTGGCCTTGGCTGGGCATTTATTTCACGAACATAGCCATCATTAGCCAAGTAATATTATCTTTGTAAAAAATTAAGTTTAAAAAATCAAATAAAAATATGTTTCGAACACATACTAATGGCGAACTTTCGCTGAAAAATCTTAACGAAACCGTTACTCTTGCGGGCTGGGTGCAGACTATCCGTGACAAAGGATTTATGATTTGGGTGGATCTGCGCGACCGATATGGCATCACTCAGCTTGTTTTTGATGAAGAAAGAACTTCCAAAGACCTTTTGGAAAAGGCTAAAAACTTAGGGCGTGAATTTGTCATCCAAGTGGAAGGAAAAGTCATAGAAAGAGCTTCTAAAAACCCAAAAATCCCAACGGGAGAAATAGAAATTTTGGTAGAAAAACTCACAGTTTTGAACGAGTCTGTGCTGCCGCCTTTTACCATCGAAGACGAAACCGATGGCGGCGAGGAACTTCGTATGAAATACAGATATCTGGACATCAGAAGAAATCCAGTGAAGGATAAACTTATTTTCAGACATAAAATCGCACAGAAAGTCCGAAAATATCTCTCTGAGCAAGGCTTTATAGAGGTGGAAACGCCTGTTCTTATCAAATCTACTCCAGAGGGAGCGAGGGATTTCGTGGTGCCGAGCCGTATGAACGAAGGGCAGTTCTATGCACTTCCGCAGTCACCGCAGACTTTCAAACAGCTTCTGATGGTGGGCGGAATGGACAAATATTTTCAAATTGTAAAATGTTTCCGTGATGAAGACCTCCGTGCGGACAGACAGCCTGAATTTACCCAAATAGACTGCGAAATGGCTTTCGTGGAGCAGGAAGATGTGATGAATGTTTTCGAAGGTTTGGCAAAAAATCTTTTGGAGGAAACGACAGGAAAGAAATTCGGTCAGTTCCCAAGAATGACTTTCGCAGAGGCGATGAGAAAATACGGAAACGACAAGCCAGACATCCGTTTCGGAATGGAATTTGTGGAGCTGAATGAACTTGTAAAAGGAAAAGAATTTAAAATATTTGACGAAGCAGAGCTTGTTGTCGGAATTAATGTAGGAGGGAAAGCAGACTACACGAGAAAGCAGATAGATGAACTTATCGACTGGGTAAAACGCCCACAAATCGGTGCGAGCGGAATGGTTTGGGTAAAATTCCAAGAAGACGGCGTGCTTACTTCTTCGGTGAATAAGTTTTATAACGAAGATGATTTGAAAGCCATTGCAGAGAGATTTAATGCTCAAAAAGGCGATTTGATGCTCGTTATGAGCGGCGATGCTAATAAAGTAAGAGCTCGGCTTTCTGCACTGAGAATGGAGTTAGGAAATAGACTTGGGCTAAGAAAAGGCGATGAATTTGCGCCGCTTTGGGTGGTAGATTTCCCGCTTTTGGAATGGGATGAGGAGAGCGGAAGGTACCACGCGATGCACCATCCATTCACTTCACCGAAACCAGAGGATATTCCGCTTTTGGAAACTTCACCTGGGGAGGTTAGAGCCAATGCTTATGATCTTGTTCTCAACGGCAACGAGATTGGCGGCGGGTCTATCCGTATCTATGATAAAGACTTGCAGTCCAAGATGTTCGCCCTTTTAGGATTTAGTCGAGAAGAGGCGGAAGCTCAGTTTGGATTCCTAATGAATGCGTTCAGATATGGCGCTCCTCCTCATGGTGGATTGGCCTTTGGGTTTGACCGTCTGGTCGCTATTTTGGATGGTAACGAGGTTATCCGCGACTACATCGCCTTTCCGAAAAACAACAGCGGAAGGGATGTGATGATAGATGCGCCTTCGCAGATAGATGAGGTGCAGCTGGAGGAACTGAATATCAGCGTTAGAAAATAAATATTTAGTTATAGTATCAAATAAAGCG
>CAUQMH010000034.1:0-15922 GCA_963519075.1 uncultured Flavobacteriaceae bacterium | reverse complement strand
AATTCCCGCAGAAGGGCCATCTTTCGGTGTAGCGCCTTCTGGGACATGGATATGTATGTTTTTACTTTCTAAATCCTCCGTGTCTATTCCCAGTTCCTTATGTTTTGCTTTGATGTATTCCAAGGCCAAAGTAGCACTTTCTTTCATCACTGTTCCTAGATTTCCTGTCATGCTGAGAGTCCCTTTTCCATTGGATAAAATGCTCTCAATGAACAAAATATCTCCTCCCACACTTGTCCAAGCCAGACCTGTCACCACGCCTGTTTCATTGGTGGTTTCAGAAACGGCTTTGCTCATAGGAACGCCTAAAATTTCATCAATTTTTTTGATGCTGATTTTAGGGTCGTATTCTTTATTCATCGTGATTTGAAGCGCTGTCCAGCGGGCAATAGCCGCCAAGTTTTTCTCTAATCTTCTCACGCCACTTTCCCTTGTGTGGGCTTCTATGATGTGTTTTAGTTCTTTTGAACCTAATTTTAATTCTTGCGCAGACAGTCCGTGTTCGTGGATTTGTTTTTTCAGCAGGTGTCTTTTAGCGATTTCCACTTTCTCCTCCAAAGTATATCCCGAAAGATTGATGATTTCCATTCGGTCAAGTAGTGCCCTTTGGATAGTAGAAAGGCTGTTCGCTGTGGCGATGAACATTACCTTTGATAAGTCATAGCCTATTTCTAAATAATTGTCGTAAAAGCTGTTATTCTGTTCAGGGTCAAGGACTTCCAGCAGGGCGGAAGATGGGTCTCCGTGAGTTCCCGTGCCGAGTTTGTCTATTTCATCTAAAACAATGACAGGATTAGAAGTTCCAGCCTTTTTGATGGATTGGAGAATTCGCCCAGCCATCGCACCAATGTAGGTTTTTCTGTGTCCTCGTATCTCGCTTTCATCATGCAGACCGCCCAAAGAAAGGCGAATGTATTTTCTTCCCAAAGCATCTGCTACGGACTTTCCTAAGGAAGTTTTTCCCACACCAGGAGGCCCTACAAGGCAGAGAATAGGCGATTTCATATTATTTTTGAGTTTCAGAACGGCCATGTGTTCCAAGACTCTTTTCTTGATGTCTTCCAGCCCGAAGTGGTCTCTATTGAGAACAGCCTCGGCCTTTGGAAGGTCAAAAGTATCTTTGGTATAATTTTCCCAAGGCAGGTCTGTGAAGAAATCTAGATAATTTCTCTGTACATTATAGTCAGGCGAGTTCGGATTGTGTCTTTGCAGACGGTTGATTTCCTTGTTGAAATGATTTTCTATTTCTTCACTCCATTTTATTTTTTTCGCTTTGGCTTTCAGCTCTTCTATATCGTTTTCCGTTCCTCCGCCCAGCTCTTCCTGAATGGTTTTAATCTGCTGATTTAGAAAATATTCCCTCTGATGTTTGTCTAATTCCTTAGTGGTTTTCTGATGGATTTTATTTCTTAATTCCAGTTTTTTGAAATCTTCCTGCAGGAGTTCATAGCATTTTCTTGCACGGATGGAAAGGCTTTTTTCTTCCAGCAGTTTTTGTTTGTTTATCGTGGAGAAATTGCCATTCACACAGATGAAATTCAGCAAATCTTCTGCACCATCTATATTTTTAATAGCAAAATTAGCCGCGTTCGGAATGTTCGGGTCAAGCTCTATTATCTTTATTGCTAAATCTTTGATGTTGTCTATCAGTGCATAAAATTCCTCTTTGTTCTTCGGCGAAGAATCTCTCAGTTTCTGTATTTCAGCTCTGAAAAACGGCTCTGTGGAAATGTAGTTTTTCACACGGAAACGGTGGACACCACGAGTGATGGCGGTGATATTTCCATTAGGAAGTTTGATGATTTTGATAATCCTCGAAATCGTCCCTATGGAGTTCAAATCACCAATTTTTGGTGTTTCTACATCAGAGTTTTTCTGACAGATGACACCTATGTATTCCTTGTTGTTATATGCTTCTTCCAGCAGTTTTATAGACTTTCCTCTTCCAGCAGTGATGGGAATCACCACATTAGGAAACATCACCATGTTTTTCACAGGCAAAATAGGAAAAGATTCCTGCTCCTCCTTCGGCTGTTCGTTTTTATCGTGAATTTCTTCGGTTATAACACTGAAACCTTCATCCATAAGATTTTCAAAAGAAATATCTTCAAATTCTTCTATCATAATTTTATTAAAACTAAAAAGATTAAATGACAAAATGTCACTTTGGTGTTTCTTGTTTTTTATTGATATCAATAATAAAACGGTCTCTCATATGGCACAATTCCTATGCCAAGAAATTTTCGCGACAAAAATGCATAAATATCTTTAAATTCAAATAAAAATTCCGAAATTTGTAGTATGGAGGTTGATAAAGTGCACATTCCCATAGTAGATATTCCGCTGGAAGGAGGCGTGAAATTGTCCGTAAAACGCGAGGATTTGGTTCATCCGCAGATTTCGGGTAATAAATATTGGAAAATGTTTTATAATGTGAAGACATACCTTGCCCGAGAGGTGAAAAATCCTTTGATAATTACTTTTGGAGGAGCGTATTCCAATCATATCGCGGCAGCATCTGCAGTTGGAGAAAAATACAATATTAAAACTTTGGGCGTTATCCGTGGAGAGGAATTGGAAGATAACTGGCAGGGAAATCTCACGCTGGAAGATGCACACAGGAGAGGAATGGATTTTTTGTTCGTTACCAGAGAGGCGTATAGAGATAAGGAAAAAATCACCAGAGATTTGCAGGAAAAATTTCCAGAAGCTCTTATTGTCCCTGAAGGTGGGACTAATGAACTAGCAGTGGAGGGAGTGAAACATATGCTGGATGAGCGAACAAAAGAATTTGATTATATTTGCACCGCGGTAGGGACAGGGGGAACTATTTCGGGTTTGTCCAAATTTGCAGAAGAACACCAGAAAATACTGGGGTTCAAGGTTGTGGACGACCCTACTTTGGAGAAGAAAATCCAAGGGCTGAGTGGGAGGAAGAATTTTACCCTCTTTGATGCTCATGATGGTAGATATGGGAAAATTATAGATGAAAATATTCAGTTTATCAATGATTTTTATGAGCGGTATGATGTTCCTCTAGACCCAATATACACTGGAAAAATGATGAGAAATCTTATGAAACTGATACAGAAAGGATATTTCCCACAGGGCAGCAGGATTTTAGCATTTCATACAGGAGGTTTGCAGGGGATTTTAGGGGCAAATGAATGGTTAAAAAAGACAAAAAAAGAACTAATCAAAATAAAATTTAACTAAAAATGAAAAAATTATTGTGTTTATTATCAGTAGCAGGTTTGGGGCTGTTTTCTCATGCTCAGGATTGGAAAACAGATGACCAATACATCCAGAATTTTGCTAAATATGCAGTTGAAGAGATGGAGCTGTATAAAATTCCAGCAAGTATCAAACTCGCACAGGGGATTTTGGAAACAGGAGGAGGACAGAGCCGTTTGGCAAAAGAAGGCAAAAACCACTTTGGGATAAAATGTAAGGAAAACTGGACAGGAAAAACAATGAAACACACAGATGATGCACCAAATGAGTGTTTCCGTGTGTATGATGACCCGCGAGAATCTTACAGAGACCATTCTTTGTTTTTGACAACGAGAAAGTATTATGTAGGACTTTTTAAATTAGATATCAAAGATTACAAAGGCTGGGCGTATGGGCTTAAAAAAGCTGGATATGCTACCAATCCTAGATATGCACAAATTCTGATAAACAGAATAGAAAAATACAGACTGCATGAATTTGATAATATAAAATCACATGAAGTTTCTGCAAAGCTGAAAGAATTGTATCCAGAGTATAAATCTGAAAATCAAGAAATTAAAAATCAAGAGCCAGTTAAAGAAAAACCCACAAAAGAGGAAGTGAGAACTGAGCCTGTACTGCGCGAAGAAAAAGTAAAAGAACCAGGAGTTCAAAAGCCAGAAACAAAACAGGAAACAGAAGTATCTAAACCAGAAATAGAATCTGGTAAAAAAAAAGAACCAGAACTACACAAGTACGAAGAAGGAAGACTCACAGAAGAAGCCGTTTTACATAGCCTAAATGAGAGGAATCATCCTAATTCAAATCTGAAATATGTGGTTTTGGGAGGAGATATCTCTCTTTCTGCTTTGGCGAAAAAATATAATATCAGAGTGAGCGACCTGAAAGATTATAATGATTTAAAAACATCTGATTTGAAAAAAAATCAGATTGTTTTTTTAGAGCCTAAAAAATCTTATGGAAGCCAAGAAACACATACCGTGAGAAAAGGCGAAAAGATGTATGATATTTCCCAGAAATATGGGATAAAACTAAAGTATTTGTATCTAAAAAATAGAATGGAGGAGGGACAAGAACCAAAAGAAGGACAGGTGCTTTACCTTCAAAATAAAAAGCCAAGAAGGGAGAGATAATATTCTCCCTTTTTTATGGAATGTTTAGATATTTGTGCGTTTGTACAGAAGCTATCCACTTAGGATGTTGTAGAATGTAATCTGTGATTTTTGGATAGTTTTGTTCCCTTTTGCTCCACTCAGACTGCAGATATAGTTTGCATTTTTCTGATACTTTGACAGCTTGTTCTTCAGCAAATTTGAAATCGTGATTGTTGAAAATAACCACTTTCAGCTCATCAGCCATTTGGTAAATTTCTTCTTTTGGAAGTTTTACTTTCTTGGGCGAAAGAGTAATCCAGTCAATATGTCCTCTTAGATTGTGTGAGCCAGAGGTTTCCACATGAATTGTACAGCCTAATTCTTTTAGTTTTTTTGTTAAAATATTCAAATCCCACATCAGAGGCTCACCGCCTGTGATGATTATGGTTTTGCAGTGTTTCGCCGCTATGGCAGCGATTTCTTCTGCATCCATCAACGGATGAAGTGTAGCATCCCAGCTTTCTTTGACATCACACCAGTGGCATCCTACATCACAACCACCTAAACGAATGAAATAAGCCGCCCTGCCAGAGTGGGCGCCTTCACCTTGAATAGTATAAAAATGCTCCATAACAGGGAGCATTTTACCTTGATTTAATAATATTTTTTGTTCACTACTAAAATCTGACATTTTTCACTCACTATTTTTTATAAGCTAAAAGCGTATTTTTCATCAGCATGGCTCTAGTCATAGGGCCTACACCACCAGGAACGGGCGTTATAAAACTTGCCTTCTTTTCGCATGCTTCAAAATCTACATCTCCTACTAAATGATAACCTCTCTCGCTATCATCATTCACTCTAGTAATCCCTACATCTATAACCACGGCACCTTCTTTTATCATATCTCCTTTTAGATAATTAGGAATACCTAATGCTACGATGACAATGTCTGCCTTTTGGGTATATTCTTTGATATTAGGCGTATGGCTGTGGATAAGCGTTACCGTGGCATCAGTTCCTTTGGTGCTCATTAGAATACTCATAGGACGGCCAACGATTCTGCTTCGACCGATAACCACGCATTTTTTTCCTTTGGTTTCAATGTTATATCTCTCCAAAAGCTGCATAATCCCAAATGGAGTGGCAGGCAGAAGAGAGTCCATTTCTAAAGCCATTTTCCCAAAGTTTTCTGGGTGGAAGCCATCCACATCCTTTTTGGGGTCGATAGCCATGATGATTTTTTCTTGGTCTATGCCTTTCGGAAGAGGAAGCTGCACGATGAAGCCATCTATTTCCTCGTTTTCGTTTAGTTTTTTTATTTCTTCTAAAAGTTCATTTTCACAAATCGTGTCAGGGAATTTTAGCAATGATGAGGTAAATCCCACTTCTTTACAATCCTTGACTTTGCTATTTACATAGGCTTTGCTGGCGCCATTTTCTCCCACCAGTATAGCTGCCAGGTGAGGTGCTTTTTTGCCGCTCTGTACTATTTTTGTAACTTCTTCTTTTATTTCTTGTTTTATTTTCTGAGAAACGCTCAGTCCATCTAAAATTTCAGCCATAATATTATTAGTTTTTTAAAGTTCTTTTCGTAGCCTTGCCACTGGAATGTTGAGCTGTTCTCTGTATTTAGCAACGGTTCTTCGGGCGATATTGTACCCTTTTTCTTTCAGTGCTGTAACCAGTGCATCATCCGTGAGAGGCTTCTTTTTATTCTCCTTGTCAATTATTTCTTGCAGATGATTTTTTATTTCTTTTGTGGAAACTTCTTCTCCTTCATCATTGGTCAAACTATCTGAGAAAAGATTTTTTAGATAAACTATTCCATGCGGTGTGTCAGCGTACTTGCTTTTAACCACTCTAGAAATAGTAGAAATATCAAATCCTGTGATGTCAGAAATATCTTTTAGAATCATAGGTTTGATGTTTTTTTCGTCCCCCGTGATGAAATATTCTTTCTGCATCTTAGCGATGGCTGTAATGGTTTGTATCAGAGTGTTTTGTCTTTGATTAACAGCATCTATATACCATTTCGCAGCATCTAATTTTTGTTTAATGAAAAGAGCCGCCTGCTTGTGTTCAGCAGAACTTTTATCATTAGAATATGTCTCTAAAATCTCTTTGTATTCGTTAGAAACCCTCAGTGTAGGAGCGTTTTTATTGTTAAGCATCGGAATTACCTCATTGTCCTTTACCTGAATGATAAAATCAGGAATAATTTCTTGATTGATGGTAATGGTCTGTGTATCAAAGTTTCCGCCTACTTTTGGTGAAAGTTTTGCAATCTCTTCTAGGACATCTTTCAGCTGTTCCTCATCGATATTATACCGCTGGATAATTTTAGAATAATGCTTGTTGCTCAGTGCATCAAACTGGTTTTTCAGTATGCTGGCAGCAATGCTTACATTGGGATTGTCACTTACTTTTTTCTCTATTTGTAGAAGAAGACATTCTTGTAAGTTTCTGGCGCCCACGCCCGCAGGTTCTAGTTTTTGGATATAGTTTTCTAAAATGTATTCCAGTTTAGGAATATCGGTATAAATTCCCTGTGAGAAAGCCAAATCATCCACGATTGATTTTAAATCCCTGCGAAGATACCCGTCATTGTCAAGGTTTCCTATGAGATATTCGGCTATTTTTAGTTCTTCATCAGAAATATTACTAAGTCTAATCTGCTCCAAAAGATACTCATAAATGGTCTGTCCCTCGGTCAGTAAACTCTCGTTGTCAAACTCCTCATCATCAGGCGAATAGTTACTGGATGCAGTTTTGTAGCTGGGTTCATCATCATACAGATACTCATCTACATTGAAATCCGTTTCTATGCTCTCTGTTCCTTCATCTTCGTAGTCGTTTCCTAAATTGTCATACTCCTCCTCCTTGTCATCCGTTACTTTTTCCAAAGCAGGATTTTCCTCTAACTCACGCTCCAGCTCCTCCTCAAATTCCAGCGTATGAAGCTGAATAAGCTTCATCAACTGAATCTGCTGTGGAGCGAGTTTTTGACCAAGTTTAAGTTGTAAATTTTGTTTGAGCATATCAGTTTTAGATTATTGGTTTTAGGAGGTTATCCATTGATTCCTCCCATTTCTATCTGGTTGTTTTCATCTATTTCTATATTGGCTAAATGGTCAAAGAAATAATTTGGCTCTGCATCTAAATCAAAATCACAGCTAATTCCTTCATCGTCAATATAAAAATTAAGATAACGAATGCCGATAGCTTCTTTAAATTCCTTTTCAGAAATTGTTCTATCAAGGCTGAATTCATCAAAATATTCAGCAACTCCTTTCTTTGCTATTTCTTCTGAAATCCAGTCATTCAGCCCTTCAAAAATAGATTCTTCTTTAATGAAAGTATCTAAAATCAAATCCTTATGGCTTTCTATCCACTGGATTTTTTCCTCTATTTTCTGAAAATATTTTTTTTGTTCTTCTTTGGTTGCTTCTAGTTCTTCATCAAATTCAATATAAATTTCTGTATCAAATTTGTTCCAAATTTTAGCAACAGCTTCAAATTCAGGATAGTCTCTATAAGTTATTTTCATGATCCTTAATTTTTTTATTTACATAATTCTTAAAACTCTGCGTTTCTCGGTGTTCTTGGGAAAGGAATCACATCACGGATGTTAGTCATTCCTGTTACGAATAATACCAATCTCTCTAGTCCAAGCCCGAAACCAGCGTGCGGCACAGAACCGAATTTTCTAGTATCCAGATACCACCATAGTTCCTCCTCATCTACATTCATATCTTTCATTTTTTGGACAAGAACATCTAGTTTTTCTTCTCTCTGAGAACCTCCGATGATTTCACCGATTCCAGGGAAAAGAACATCCATCGCTGCTACGGTTTTTTGGTCATCGTTCAGCTTCATATAAAACGCCTTGATATCCTTCGGATAGTTGAATAAAACCACTGGACTTTCAAAGTGTTTTTCTACTAAATAGCGCTCGTGCTCAGATTGTAGATCTGCTCCCCAAGCCTCTATTGGGAATTGGAATTTACCTTTTTTATTCTCTTTAGAGTTAAGCAAAATCTCGATAGCCTCAGTGTAGCTCAGCCTTATGAAACGCTTTTTCACTACATTCTGAAGTTTTTCTATCAGTCCTTCTGCTGCTCTTTCTTTTTCAGGTTTTTGTTTTTGTTCCTCTGCAAATCTCTTGTCAAGAAGTTCTAAATCATCTTTGCAATTATCTAATACATAGTTGATTACATATTTTAAGAAATCTTCCGCTAGATCTATGTTGTCTTCCAAATTGTTGAATGCCACTTCTGGCTCCACCATCCAGAATTCTGCTAGGTGTCTGGTTGTATTAGAATTTTCTGCACGGAAAGTAGGCCCGAAGGTATAAACTCTTCCTAGTCCCATCACCGCAGTTTCCACATTTAGCTGTCCAGAAACCGTAAGGGAAGTTTTCTTACCAAAGAAATCTTGGTCATAGTCTACATTTCCATCTTCTGTTTTTGGAATTTTATTCAAGTCAAAGTTCGTAACCTTGAACATTTCTCCTGCTCCTTCAGCATCAGCTCCTGTGATTAGAGGAGTGTGGATGTAGAAGAACTGGTTTTGGTTAAAGAACTGATGAATCGCAAAGCTCACAGCATGACGAATCCTAAACACAGCTCCGAAAAGATTGGTTCTAAATCTCAAATGAGCCTGTTCTCTCAGTAATTCTAAAGAGTGTTTTTTAGGCTGAAGAACCGTTTTTTCTAGTTCATCAGTGAAATTATCTCCTAAAATTTCTATTTTCTTTGCTAAAACTTCTATGTTTTGTCCTGCTCCTTGGCTTTCTACGATTTCTCCTGTCACTTTCAGAGAGGACGCTGTATGGATTTTTTTGATAATTTCTTCATCAAATTTTTCGAAATCCACTACAATCTGGATGTTATTCGCTGTAGAACCGTCGCTCAGCGCGATGAATCTATTAGAACGAAAAGCTCTTACCCAGCCTTGGATACAGATGTCGTGGTGAATATGTTTTGTGTAATTATCAAGAATTTCTTTAATCGTTAATCGTTTCATAGGATGATATTATTAAAACAGCAAAGATAAAATAAAAAGATGGAAATAAAAAACCGCTGTAAATCTACAACGGTTTTTATTTTAATTGAAAATCAATTATTTTTTCTTAGCACCTGCTACTGCGTCAGCTAGCTCAGCACCTGGCTTGAATTTAGCAACTTTTTTAGCAGCGATTTTGATCGGTTGTTTAGTAGCTGGGTTGATACCAGTTCTTGCAGCTCTTTCTGTTACAGAAAAAGTTCCAAATCCTACTAATGCTACTTTACCATCTTTCTTTTTAAGTGTGTTAGTAACATTTTCAATGAAAGATTCTAATGCCTTCTTAGCAGCCACTTTTGTGATTTCTGCATCCTTTGCGATTGCGTCGATTAATTCAGACTTGTTCATAATAATGTTATTTTATAAATTTATGTTCAGCAAATATAAAATAAATAAAACAAAAACCAAATTTTTTATAGCATAAAATGAGGTTTTTAGAAGATTTTAAGATAATTTTAATTGATTTTTACTTTTTAGCCTCGAAAAAACCGTGATTTCCAAGAGGAATAATAGCCGCAACTATGAAAAGGTGGTTGTTCGGACTTGCATGGTTTTTATGAGATTGGTAAATGTAGAAGAACTGTGGATTTAGCCAGTTGAAAAGCTTGATGTCCGCTCCTAAATACACTCTGTTTCTAGCAAAGTCTCCTTTTTTTAAGTCAATGAAAATTTCATCATGAGCAAAGAAATTGACAGATTTATCAAAAATTTTAGCTCTGTGTACGATACCTAAACGCCCTCTATAAAAATCAAAGTCCTCTCCACCTACTATGAATCTATGTAGATAAGTTTTCTGTTTTGTAAAATCCATTTACCTTGTTTGTCCAGAGGAAGGGAGAAAGTCAGCATCGCATTGACTTGGTGCTCTTTCGCTTCCTTGCTGTGCGCCTGAGGAGATTTTAGAAATACATAAAGAGGCATAAAGGAAATGTATTTGTTGATTTTGATATTAGGCATCACCATTGCGATTTGTGTATGCTCTGGCGATGTGCTCACCCCGCCGTATACCGTGATGCTGTGTTCTTTTGGGATGCTTATAGAAACTCCCGTTGTCAAGAAAGATTTTTTGGTGTCAGCGTCTTGGGCTTTCATAGTATTGATGCCGAAAAATGCTCCATATAATGCTGAAAGTAAAATTAACTTTTTCATTCGTGTAAAATTTAGAAAATTAAGGCTGCAAAAATACTAATTAAATCTTAGGTTTGTTTGAAAAGAAATCAATAATTTTGCGGCATGTTAATAGAAGTTTTTAAATCAAAAATTCATAGAGTAAGTGTTACAGAAGCAAATCTGAACTACATAGGAAGCATTACCATAGATGAAGACCTGATGGATGCCTCTGGAATCATCCATGGCGAGAGGGTTTATGTGGTGAATGTGAATAATGGAGAGCGCTTTGACACTTATGCAATAAGAGGCGAGAGAAAATCAGGAGTAATCTGTCTGAATGGTGCCGCGGCAAGAAAAGCCCACAAAGGCGATATCGTCATCATCATAGCCTACGCACAGATGACACCAGAGGAAGCCAAAACCTTTGAACCCAAAGTGGTTTTCCCTAATGAAAAAACTAATTTATTAGAATAATAATGAGCCTTAGAAGAAAGCAGATAAAGAATATTTTTACGATTTTAATTTCAGCGGGTTTGGCTGCATTTTTTATGTGGCTGGCTTTGGGAGATTTGGATTTCGATAAAGTGAAAGCATCCTTTGCTGAGATTAACTATTTTTGGGCGTTTATGTCTGCTTTCTTTGCGGTTTTGGCATATTGGTTTCGGGCGGTGCGCTGGAATCTCCTTTTAGAACCGATGGGCTACCAAATCCGTAATTCTAGTGCCTTTTGGACAATAGCCTTCGGATATATGATGAATCTTACCATTCCAAGAAGTGGCGAAATCGCAAGGGCGACCACGCTTTTTAAAATCGAAAAAGTCCCAGTGGAAAAATCCATAGCGACCATAGTCATAGAACGATTGGTGGATTTGGTTTTTATGCTTTTGTTTTTGCTGCTGACTTTTATTTTTAATGGAAAGGTTTTAGCATCGTTCTACAACCTGCTTACCACACGAAAAGTCTCTGAAAAAAAGGAACTTACATCTACGGATAGTTTTTTGCTAAACCACGGAGTGGATGACTTGGATGCGTTTTATTTTAATCTGAAAATAGCTCTTTTAGTCCTTGTTTTGCTTGGAGCGGTGGTTTTTATAATTAAATTTAAAGAGAAAATAATTTCTTTCGTTAAAGGCCTGATAGAAGGGTTTTTAGCTGTCCGAAAAATCAAAAATAAACTTGCTTTTGTGCTTCATTCGGCGGGAATATGGATTTGCTATTTTCTCGCGGCGTATTTGGTTTGTTTCGCTTTGAAAGAAACTTCTGATTTTACCATCGGTGATGGTTTTCTGCTCGTTACGGCGGGAACTCTTGGGATGATGGTGCCTACTTCTGGCGGTGCAGGTTCTTACCATATTGTCGTTAAAATCGCTATTGTAGGGATTTTTATTTCTTTGGGAAAAGGCCACTTACAAGGTGAGGAAGTAGGGATTTCCTATGCGCTGATTTCCCATTTGATACAGACCATTGCTACGCTTGTCTTTGGGCTGATTTCTATTTTTGCATTATTTGGAAAGAAGAATGATAAATAGTTTATGGTTCCTGAGGAGTGTCAAAACTATTTTTCCATTGATTTATAAAGTCTTTAAACTGCTTGTTGTCAAAGACTTTGTTTCTGATTTTGCTAACGGAGGAAATTCCTTTTCTGTCAGAAATCATCAGGATTTCATCGGCTTTTTGGCTTTCAAAAGGGCTGATTTCTGCCTGTTCTATTTCGGCTAATCTATTTTTGTGAACAAAAGTGACGAAATTCTCCATCAGCGGCGAAATATAGGCGCCTTCGGTCTGCTTGGGAATGCGGATGGTATTTCCTTCTAAAAACAAGAAGTTTCCCCAAATTCCCCTTGCAATTCTTTTGTTTGGGTTTAGGATGAGCAGGTCGTCCAGCTCGTTTTCTCCAGCGTATATTTCGGCATAAATATTCTCAGGACAATGAGTCAGAATATTGCTTAGAATATTCGTGTTTACGGTGATTTCCCTAATCAAATCTACTTCTAGAGTTTTGTTAATCTGCAAAACATCTTTTGTAGGTTTTGCTTCAATGAAAAACTGAACAGGAGATTTGGCTAAATTTAAATCATCAGTATTTCTATAAACTAAAAAATGAATAAACGCGTTTTCAAGGGCATCGGCAGCTATTTTTTGTTCAAGAATATCGATGAAATATTCCAAATTGAAAGAAAGCGGAATGTTCATTCTCATCTTTCGCATAGAGGCCATTAGGAAAAAATAGCATTCTTCAGTAAAGATGAGTTTTCCATTTCTTACAAAAAAATATACGCTCACGGCATCGCCATAGAGAAAAGCACGATTGTTATTCATTAGGCAGCTCCTAATTTTATTTTTAGATTTTCGATAAGGTTTTCCCAGTACTGCTGAGTTTCTTCTTCATCGCCAGCTTCACAGAAGTCGGTAACATTCAGAGAAAGGTCGTTTGTAATTTCATCAATTACGATATTCAGCTCAAAGAAATATTTGGTCCCTTCATCTTCTTCCCATCGGAATCTCACGGACTGCTCTACTTTGTATCTGGTAAGGGTCGCTTTTTGTTTTGGGCCGCCATTCCAGCTGAAGTAGAAGTCATCTCCTTTTTCTGTCACTTCATCAGCAAACCACTCTGCCAGCCCTTCTGCAGTGGCAATGTATTCAAATAGAATTTCTGGAAGGCAGTGAAGCGGAAATTCAAATTGTATTTTAGTTTTAGCCATACATATACATTTTCGGGTCGCAATATATCATTATTTTTTTAGCTTTAAAATATTGTCCAAGTGATTTTTGTCACTATAGATGAAAAAAGGCAAAAAATCATAAATTTTCGCCTTTTTATTTGTCTTTTGTGTCTGCTGTTTTATGTTATGATACCTTGTCAAGGGCGTTTAGAATAATGGCACAGCCTTTTTCTATCTCTTCCTTGCTGAGGATAAGTGCAGGAGAAATTCTCAGATAATCATTTCGGTAGAGCTGGCAGGATACGATAAGTCCATCTTTCATACACTGTTCTACCACACGGATGCAGTAGTCAGGGCTTCCTAGATTAACCGCCAGCATGATTCCTTTTCCGTTGATGTATTTTATTTTAGGATGAACCAAAAGTTTTCGGAATAGTTTTTCTTTTTCTTCTATTTCATCCAGTAGTCCACTTTCTAGGATTTCTTCCAAAGTAGCCAAACAAGAAGCCGCGATAAGCGGATTTCCTCCGAAAGTGGTGATGTGGCCTAATTTAGGGCTGTGGGATAGACAGCTCATGATTTCTCTGCTGCTCATAAAAGCGCCCACGGGAAGACCGCCGCCCATTCCTTTGCCCATCGCGAGAATATCTGGAACGATGCCATAATGCTCAAATCCAAAAAGTTTTCCCGTTCTCCCAAAGCCAGGCTGTATTTCATCTAAAATAAGCAGGGCGCCCACTTCTTCACATCTCTTTTTTAGTTTTTTCAGATAGTCGTTTTCTGGCGTGATAAAGCCTGCTGCACCTTGTATGGTTTCTACAACTACACCAGCTGTTTTTTCAGTGATTTTAGCTAAATCTTCTTCATTATTAAAATGAATGAAATTTACCAACGGAAGCAGCGGACGGAAGGCACTCTTGTGGTATTCGTTTCCTGCCACGCTTAATGCTCCGTGGGTGTTGCCGTGGTAAGCATTGTGAAAGGCTATGATTTCCTCTCTGCCAGTGTATCTTTTGGCAAGTTTTAAGCTACCGTCTATGGCTTCTGCACCGCTATTTACAAGATAGGTGACTTCCAATGGGTCGGGAGTTACCTTTGCTAAAAGTTTGCACAGTTCTACGGGTTTTTCTAATGCGTATTCTCCGTAAACCATCACATGCAGGTACTTGTCTGCTTGTTCTTTTATGGCGTTTATGATTTTAGGGTGGGAGTGTCCCAGTACATTGGCAGAAATTCCAGAAACAAAGTCCAGATATGCCCTGCCATCTTTACCATATATATAGTTGCCCTCCGCTCTTTCTACCTCAAAACCAGAGGCAAAATGCGAGGTCTGCGCTTGATAGTTGAAAAAATCTTGTTTCATTATAGAATAATTTTGAGCAAATGTACTGTTTTTGATTAAAATAGGGCGTTAAAATTTTGTTTAATCCTAATAATTCACTACCTTCGTAGAGGGAAAAGGAGCTTGAAAGTCAAAAATTTAGGGGCGTTTTTTACGAAATTTAACACAATTAAACTTATGTATGTGATGTAGTAGTTATGATGATGAATTTTTATTGAATGAAAAAATAAAGTGTTTTATAGAGAAGAGAGTTTTCCTTTATGTAAATGTATTTAGAATTTAACAATGATAAATCTATAATTAATTACTATGAAAAAAGCATTATTTTCAGCATTTCTGCTATCAGCTGTAGCAGTAAATGCACAAATAGGAAAAGTGGGAGTTAATACTAATAATCCTAAAGCAACACTGGATATTCAGCCAAGTCCAGCAAATGCTCTTCCTACAGCAACTACTAATGAGGGGGTTCTTATTCCAAAACTATCTAAAACTAGAGTAGCAAATATAGCAACACCAGAAGATGCTACAATGATCTATGTAAGTGATGTGACCTATACAGGAACAAACCCTGCCGTAGCAGATATTACCAGCAAGGGATTCTACTACTATGATGCAGACCCTGTGATGCCCATTAACTCTAAATGGAAGAAACTAAATGTAAATGCAGGAGGAACTAACCTCTACAATACAGATGGAACTCTAACAGACAATAGAACTGTAAACATGAATGGTAAAAATCTCTCTTTTACAGGAACAGGAAATGTAGGGATAGGAAAGGCAGCAACGAGTACATATAAATTAGATATTTCAGGGGAATTAAATGCAGAAGGAATGTTGAGGTCATATGTTAATCATGATGTCGGAGGGTCTTTGAGTTTGGTCAATCCTAAAAAGACAGGAAATGATATGCATGAATGGAGGTTATTTAATATGACAGGGGTTTACGCAAAAGGCTTACAGTTTTGGAAATATTCACCAAATGGAGTAGGCAATGGACCAGTGATGACTTTAGGAGATAATGGATTTGTAGGAATTGGACTACCAACAAATGTATCTCCAGCACATAGGGTTCATATTAAAGATGGGCATTTTTATGCAGAAGAAGGAGCATTGTATTCCCAATATTCTAACAATGAAGGAGGTAGGATAGTTTTAAGAAACCCAAATAAAATGGGAGGAATAGCAAATGAATGGGTATTGTTTAATATGACAAGTACTTATGGTACTCCATCATTACAGTTTTGGAGATATTTCCAAAGTGGAGGAGGAGGAATGGTGATGACTCTAGCAGATAATGGTAATGTTGGCATAGGAACTAGTAATCCTGCACATAAGCTTGTTGTTGAAGGAAATATAGCAACAAACAATGGGAACTTTTATCAATATGGAGGAGGAACTATGTATACAGG
>CAUQMH010000033.1:0-15924 GCA_963519075.1 uncultured Flavobacteriaceae bacterium | reverse complement strand
CTTCCGTAACGAAAGGCTCTTGGACAAATTCTTTATCTACAAAATTATCATTGTTCAAATATCTCTTGTTTACCGACCATAAATCAAAGAAACTAACCGCCCCAATGATGATAAGCGCTATATTTTGAGTTAATTTTTGTTTCATCGTTAAAAACAAAACGCCCAGCACTGCTCCCACATAAAAAATGGCTTTTATGCTGTCTTCCCTAAACATTCCATATCTTTCATCTATCAGATAATCAAGTAGATATGGAGGAAGGTATCTTTTCTCCGTTTCGGTATAAAATCCAAGTAAAGATTTCCCAAAAACCAGCATTAAAAGCAAGAACGCCAGCACTCCCCCTCCTGCATACATCAATACTTTTTGCTTGTATTCAGTTGTCAGATTTTTATTGTTAAAAAACGAATAAAGCCCTACAATAGCGATGAGTGGGAATAAAAGTTCCACAACCACCAAAATAGAAGACGGCGCACGGAATTTATTATACAACGGAACAAAATCAATGAATAAATCACTAACAATCAGGAAGTTGCTCCCCCACGCAAGCATAATCGTCAGCACAGAAGCCCCTAAAATCCAATATTTATATTTTTTAGGAGCAAAGAAAAACCCTAAAAAAGCAAGGAAACAGACCACAGCTCCTTGGTAGGCAGGCCCCGCTGTACCAGGCTGTTCGCCCCAGTAAGTAGGACTGGAAAAACCTTTCATGATGTTATCCACTTCCTCCTGTGAAGTAGCATTTTCCTGCACCAATTCCTGAATATTCTGCATTATTCTGTCAGAACCTTTTTCTTGGGAAGAACCTCCATAAATCCTTGGAATAAAAAGATTTAGAGTTTCTAATTTTCCGTAACTCCACATCAGCATGTCATCCCTATTCATACCATCTTTGGAAGCATGATTTTGTTTTTCATCTTCTAAAATTTGTTTCCCTCTCACGGTTTCCTCCGCATATTCTCTATTTGCCAAGAGTCTTTGTGAGTTCATACCTATTCCCAAAAGAAAAGCCAAGACCAAAACTCCAGAAGAAATCCCAAAATGCTTCCAATCGCTCTTTTTGAGTAAAACTCTTATCAATTCCGAAAGGAATAAAAATCCTATCCCTATGAAAAGATAATATGTCATCTGAAAGTGGTTCGCTGCTATCTGCAAGCCCATGAACAGAGCGGTTACAGCAAATCCCAAAAGATATTTTTTCCTAATATAGACTAGTAAAATCCCTGCCAAAAGCGGCGCGAAATAAGCGATAGTATGCACTTTCCCATTGTGTCCAGCACTTATAATGATATAAAAATAAGTGGACAGCCCAAAAAATGTAGCGCCCAAAAGAGCATATTTCCAGTTTCTAACGGTGGTCATCCCAAGCAGGAAAAAACCAGCAAAAAGTAAAAACAAATAGTTGGCTGGTTTCGGCAAGAAATTCAGAGCATTATCCACATGTTTTATAACATCTCCACGAAACTGCGCTCCCATCTGATAGGTAGGCATCCCACCAAACATGGCATCACTCCAGTAGGTTTCCTCGCCATGCTTTGCACGATAATCTAAAAGCTCCTTTGCACCGCCTTTATACTGGACTATATCATGCTGTATAATCTCTTTTCCTTGGAAAACAGGATTAGTATAAATCAAGGCGATAGCAATGAACAAAATAAGGCTTCCTGCTATATAAAAAATATTTTTATTTTCTTTAAACATAGTTTTAAAACTTAAAAAAATCTGCCCAAAAATACTATTTTAATATGAATTTTTATAAAACATTATACAAAAAAGAAAAATTTTGCTGTTTTTAAAAACGAAAAAAGCATAAGATAACTCGTTTTATCCTATGCTTTCTCATTATTTTTCTAGATTAAATCTAATCTTTTACTTCTTCATAATCTACCGTTTCTGCATCCCATTTTATATCTTTCTTAAATTCCTTTTTAGATACAGAACTGCTGTTATTCCTTTGATTTTGATATTCTCTCTGCTGTGCATTTGCAGCTTTATAAAACTTAAAAAACACAGACCTTCTGATAAACTGCAAAATCAGATAACATATAAAACAAAATAAAATAAATGCTATCAGTTTTCCCATAACAATTTAGTTTATTGTAATTGTACTGTCAGAGGTTTGAGTGACGGATTCTGTTTGTTTTCCATCGGTCATGCTCTGTTTGTTAGTTGTTTTAATATTAAGGCTAGATTTTTTAATCCATCCTGTATTTTGGTCTATCGTGATATTCCCCTGTTGAGTTCCTTCTATACTTATAGTATCGTTAACTCCCTGCTGAGTCTGTTTTTCAGATTTTAGAGGAATTCCTCCTTTTATAGAAATCTCTGCGATACCATTTTCTACCTTTGTAAGAGTGTAAGTAACAGAAGATTTCACTTTTCCATCTGGAGTGATGTTGTCCGTTTCTGTCCAGCTCTCTCCTATTTTCACTCCTTTTTTAGGTAAAATATTGATTCCTTTGGAAAATTCTTCTTTTATCAATTTTTCATTAAAACCTTGTTTAAACTGCTCTACAAAAGCCTTTTTAGCTTTTGCATCTTTGATTAGAGGCGAAACAGCTTTCTCTATTTTTGCATAAAGGTCATTGATTCCAGAAATAGAAATCACTTCTCCATTTTCCTTCATTTTAACTGTAAACTTGCTTCCTGCCAATACTTTATTGATATTCCAGATGTTTTTCAGTTGCTCTTCCTTCGGTGCTGCGGCTTTGGTATCTACTACTACTGTTTTTCCTTCAGCTGTAGAAGACATTTTCTTTCCTACAATATTCAAAGTCAGTTCATAAACACCATTTTCAAAATTTTCCACCACTATATTTCTCTCATCCACTACTTCCTGTGTTCCGCTCATAGATTTTCCTGTATGGTCTTTGATGGTTTGTATTTCTTTCTGTGTTGATGAAAACGGATAAGTTTTCCCTTTCTCCAAAACAAATTTCTGTTTATAAACTCCCGCACTATCCGAAATTGCCATTACCACTGGCGCTGCTTTTTCTTCTTCTGTTGTAGTATTTCCTGCGTTTTCAGTAGTTGTAGTTGATTTTTTATCGGTATTTTCAGTTGATTTTTCATCTTGACTACACGCTGCAAGGGTCATTCCTATGATTCCTATTGCTAAAATTCTCTTTATCATTTTATAATTATTATTTTAAAGTTTAACTTAATCTCTGTCTTACTGCTTCATAAAGCACCGCTCCACAAGCCACAGATACATTGAGCGACTGGGTTTTTCCCTGCATTGGGAGTTTTATTTTTTCATCGGAGTGATGGAGAACTTCTTTAGAAATTCCTGTTTCCTCATTCCCCATCACAATCGCACATGGCTCACGAAAATCAACCTCGTAGAGCAATTTCTGCGCCTTTTCCGTAGAGGCATAAACCAATATTCCCGACTGCTGGAGGTAGTCCACCGTATGGGCAAGGTTTTTCTCTTTACATATTTTAATATTATAAATTGCCCCTGCCGAAGTCTTCATTGCATCAGAGTTAATAGGCGCCGCCCCTTTATCTGGGATAATTACAGCATCCACGCCCACGCATTCAGCAGTTCTGCATATTGCCCCAAAGTTTCGCACATCAGTCAATCTATCCAAAATCAATAAAAACGGAACTTTCCCCTCTTCAAAAAGCTGTGGGACAACATCTTCCACCTTATAAAAAGCAACATCCGAGATGAAAGCCACCACGCCCTGATGATTTTTTCGGGTAAAGCGGTTTAGCTTCTCCACAGGAACATAATTTGCCCTGATTCCGTGCTTTGAGAGTAGTTTTTTCAGTTCTGCGATAATGTCGCCCTGCAGTCCATTTTGGATAAAAATTTTATCAATGGTTTTTTCTGCCTCTATGGCCTCTATCACTGGTCGCAGACCGAATATAAAATCGTCTTTTTTATCTTGATTTCTATCTGTCATTTTCTTTATCCTAATAAAATTTTTCTTTGAGCCATAGCATGTCCGAGATGAATCCCTTCATGTATATTATTATAAATAATGGCATTTTCAATATTTTTCAACTCTAATCCAAAACTCGTGGAATAAGTTTTATACTCAGCAAAATATCCTTCATCATAATCAGAAGCCAACAGCTTGGAAGTTTCTTTTAATATAAAAGCCAAATTTTCTACATCTTCCTCCTCTTCATCAAAACACGGAAAAGTTCCCTTTTTATAGAGTTCTACCCATTTTTGGTCTACTCTAAAATCATTTCCTGTAAGGTAATAATGAAGAAGCTGCTGCGTGGCTACACAATGGGCTATATTCCAAAAAATATGATTATTAAATCCATCTGGAACCACAAAAAGAGCATCAAAAGGCGTTTCCAAAAGAAAAGTAGGTATATGAAACTTTAATATTGAATGCCCAAAACACAATAGATGATAAACCTGCTACACCACCCGTACTAATGTCGTTTGGAAGTAAAAATATGGTCCAACCAATGCTGTACAAGATACACCCGATAGCAATCATGATGTAATCTAAAGTTTCTCGATAAAGTACCCTTTTTGAAATTGTTATAACCATTTATTAAGTCTATTTATTTTTTGCAAAAGTACTTATTTAAATTGAATAAAGCGATTTTAAAGCACAAAAAATGCCACCATAAAGCATAAATTACAATATGAAGGCATTCGCTTTTGATTTTGATTTTATATATTATATTGTTTTTTGTATTGGCATATTCTTTTTGTGGCGTTAAAAGAATATACTTATTTTACCTTTAAAGCTCGTGTGGCATTTAAAACGGCAAATACCATAACACCTACATCGGCAAAAACTGCCATTCCCATTGTTACTATACCAATGGTGGAAAGTGCAAGTACTGCAACCTTAACGCCAATAGCAAATATTGCATTTTGGCGTGCAATGCCTATTGTTCGACGAGAAATACCGATGGCTTTGACAATTTTGGAAGGTTTGTCGTCCATTAAAACTACATCTGCAGCTTCTATGGCTGCATCACTTCCAAGTGCTCCCATGGCTATGCCAATATCTGCTCGAGCTAATACTGGAGCATCGTTTATTCCATCGCCAACAAAAGCAAGCGTGTTGTTTGCCGATTTTTCGTTAAGCAGGCGTTCAACATGTTCAACTTTATCGGCAGGCATTAGTTCACTATAATGCTCATCTATACCTAATTGCTCAGATACAAAGTTTGCAACCTCTTTGTGGTCACCTGTTAACATTACAGTTTTTTCTATTCCCACTTTCTTTAATGATGTAATAGCGTGTGCAGAATCAGTTTTTATTTGGTCGGATATGATGATGTGCCCAGCATATACTCCGTCTATCCCAACATATATTATGGTACCTTTGAAGTGATTACATTTGTCGCAATTTGCTATTTCTGCTCCAATTGATTTCATCATTTTTTCATTTCCTACACATATGTTTTTGCCGTTGATTTCGGCAGAAATACCTTGACCGGCAATCTCTTTTATGTTTTCAACTTTACAATCACAAGAGTTGTCTTTGTAGGCATTACATAATGCAGTAGCAATGGGGTGAGTAGAATATTGCTCTACATGGGCTGCAAGATGCAAGAGTTCCTGTTCTGAAATATTATTTGGATGAATGGATTCCACCTCAAAAACACCACGGGTTAGTGTGCCTGTTTTGTCGAATACAATTGTTTTGGTGCGTGCTAATGCTTCCATATAGTTGCCTCCTTTTATAAGAATACCAACGTGTCCAGCGCCACCAATACCACAGAAGAACGATAAAGGGATGGAAATCACTAAAGCACATGGACAACTTACAATAAGAAATGTAAGTGCACGATAAAGCCAAGTAAATAAAGCATCAGTATAGCTTGCAGCAAAAAATGGCGGAATAAACGCTAAAAAGAGGGCAGAAATAACTACTATAGGTGTGTAAATTCGTGCAAATCGACGAATGAAAGATTCGCTTTTTGATTTGCTTTCGCTTGCTTCTTCTACTAAATTTAAAATTTTGGATGCAGTAGAATTGCTGAAAGTTTTATTCACTTTCACCTTCAATACTCCTGATATATTTACGCAACCAGATATGACAGAATCCCCAAATGCTACATCCTTGGGAACACTTTCTCCTGTTAGTGCTACCGTATTTAAACTTGAACTACCTTCAATTACTTCTCCGTCAAGCGGAATTTTTTCGCCTGGTTTGATAACAACTACTTCTCCAACAGCAATAGTAGAAGGATTTACCACGATTGATTCGCCATTTCTTAAAACGTTAGCTGTGTCTGGATGTATATCCATTAGATCTGAAATGGAGTCACGAGTTTTATCTTTAGCATAATGTTCAAACAATTCGCCAATTTGGAAGAATAACATTACGAAGACACCTTCTAAGAATTGAGGCTCGCCATTGGGTAAAAAGCCCACAACGAAAGCTCCTATTGTGGCAACAGCTATAAGAAAATTCTCATCAAAAGGGTCACCCTCCATAATTCCTTCTACAGCTTCGTGTAATACATCGTAGCTGATAAGTAAATATGGAATAAGATAAATGATGAGTATTTGCCATATCGGTAGATTACAGTTACGCTCTGTTAACCATGCTACTAGTAACAGCACAGAGGTTAGACCGATTCTTATTAGTTTCTTTTTCATTGTTTTTTAGATTTGTTACTAATTTCGATGCAAAAGTAAATAAAAGAGAATGCAACCAAGTTGCAAAGTTGCTGTCGCATTTAAATAAAAAACTTCATAAAAAAGGATAAACACCAATAAGTTACCTTGAAAAGCCTGAAAAATAGGTGAAAACAGAAAATAAATAAACTTTTATTCGTCTGTTCAGCAATTAATACTTAAAAAAGAACCTTTCGCAGTTTTTCCCTTATCTGCTGATGAGCCACAAAGTGATAATTCATCTTCTATTTTTCTGTTTAAAAATCCAAAAATAATCTATTTAATTGGATTAAACAAAATTGATTTGGTTAGATTCGTTTTTTAACAAACTTTAATACTTATTTTTTGATTATTAAACATTTTTGTTAGAAATTTACCCACTCATTTTAACAATTATGTCAGAATTACATCAAGCAGAAGAAATAAAAATATTAACTGAAAAAATACAGGTTCAGAACCATTATTTTTCCCTTTTGAAGGAAGAAATCAACAAAGCCATCATCGGACAGGAATATATGGTGGAGCGCCTTCTCATCGGGCTTCTCGGAAATGGACACATCCTGCTGGAAGGAGTTCCTGGACTGGCAAAAACCTTGGCAATCAAGACCCTTTCCGAAGCGGTGAGCGGAGAATTTTCCAGAATACAATTTACTCCCGACTTGCTCCCTGCTGATGTCATTGGGACGATGATTTATAATGTTAAAGAAAATGATTTTTTGGTCAAAAAAGGGCCTATTTTCGCTAATTTTGTTTTAGCGGATGAAATCAACCGTGCGCCTTCCAAAGTGCAGTCCGCTCTCTTGGAAGCCATGCAGGAAAAACAAGTAACCATAGGCGATGAGACCATGCCGCTGCCAAAACCTTTCTTGGTTTTAGCCACTCAAAACCCGATAGACCAAGAGGGAACTTACCTCCTGCCAGAAGCGCAGAGCGACCGTTTTATGCTGAAATGCAAGATAGACTACCCTTCTTTTGAGGACGAGCGAAAGGTAATGCGTATGGTAGCTACAGCCCACCAGCCGAAGATAAAACCAGTAATTTCGCTGGAAAACATCTCGGAAGCAAAGGAACTCATCAACCAGATTTACCTTGATGAAAAGATAGAAAAATATATTCTTGATATGGTTTTTGCGACCCGTTATCCTGAGCAATACGGACTTGCAGAACTGAAAGATTACATCAGTTTTGGAGTTTCACCGAGGGCATCTATCAACTTGGCTATCGCCTCTCGTGCTGTGGCATTCCTCAAAAATAGGGCTTTCGTGATTCCAGAAGATGTGAAAAGCATCGCAAAAGATGTTCTCCGCCATCGTATAGGGCTTACCTTCGAGGCTGAAGCAGAAAACATCAGCGCAGAAAATATTATAGATAAAATTTTGAGCAAAATACAAGCTCCTTAATGGAAAATGCTCCGTTATCATGACATACAAGTCGTGCTGCAGGAAGTCCCTGGGCAAATCAGCCTTTGTTTCAGTATCACAGGCTGTCCTCTGCGGTGCGAAGGCTGCCACTCGCCATTTTTATGGAAAAACGGAAGTGGAGAAATTTTGACAGATGAGCTGTTTGCTGTTTTTTTAAACAAATATAAAAGTATGATTTCCTGCGTCCTCTTCATGGGAGGCGAATGGGAGGAAGAAGATTTGATAAACAAACTAAAAACAGCCGAAGACAACGGACTAAATACCTGTCTTTACACAGGAATGGAAGATGTTTCAGATGAGATTAAAAACCATCTCACTTGGCTGAAAACAGGGCCTTGGATAGCGGAATTGGGCAGATTGGACAGCCCTGAAACCAATCAAAAATTTATAGAGGTAAAAACTAATAAACTACTAAATCATTATTTTGTAAAACCATAAAAATTTAACACCATGATTCGTCTAACACCTTCACAAATCAATAAGAAAATTGATTTTATCCAAAATTACATCAAAGCAGGTAACGCCGCATCAGCTTCTTCCGTAGATGCAAACGCAAATGTAACCTCCAAAAACATCGCAACTATGGAGGCTGAAATCAATAAGGATATCAATATCCAAATCAACCGTGAACTGGTACGCAGAAAAATCGCAAGTCTTTTCGATGAAGAGACTGCAAATGAGTATGTTCGCCAGATAGAAAACCACGAAATCTATGTCCATGACGAGACCTCTCTGAAGCCCTACTGCGTGTCCATCAGCATGTATCCATTCCTGCTTGACGGACTTATGAAAATAGGTGGAGAAAGTAGAGCACCAAAGCACTTGGAGAGTTTCTGCGGTGAGTTTGTGAATTTAGTTTTTGCGGTAAGTTCGCAGTTTGCAGGAGCTTTGGCAACAGTGGAGTTTTTACTTTATTTTGACCATTTTGCAGCGAAAGATTTTGGCGAAAACTATTTAGAATCCAATACTAAAACCATAGAAAACCACTTACAGCATGTGGTTTACGCAATCAATCAGCCAGCGGCAGCGCGCGGATATCAGTCCGTATTCTGGAACATTTCGCTTTATGACAAGCCTTATTTTGACAGCATGTTTGGCGATTTTGTCTTTCCTGATATGACCCGCCCTGACTGGAAGCGATTTTCTCGTTTCCAAAAATTCTTTATGAAATGGTTTAATGCCGAAAGAACCAAAGCTATTTTGACTTTCCCTGTGGTTACCGCAGCCATGCTCACAGATGGAACTAAGCCTGTGGATGGTGATTTTGCGGAAATGTGCGCCGAAGAACTCAGCGAGGGAAATTCTTTCTTCATTTATCAGTCTGAAAGTGCAGACAGCCTAGCTTCCTGCTGCCGACTGCGCAACGAAATCAGTGATAATACCTTCAGCTATTCACTCGGTGCTGGCGGCGTGGCAACAGGCTCCATCAATGTTATCACGCTGAATACCAATAGACTAATTCAACAAAAGAAAGATATTGCTAAAGAAATTCAAAAAATTCATAAATATCAAGTTGCTTTCCGAAAATTAGTTGAAGAATACAAAGCCGCAGGACTTCTGCCTGTGTATGATGCTGGTTTTATTTCTTTGGATAAACAATTTTTGACCATCGGAATCAATGGAATGGTGGAGGCTGCCGAATATCTGGGCATAGAGGCAAGCAACAATACGGATTACAAAAATTTCGTAAGTCATTATCTTAAAATCATTTACGAAGAAAATAAAAAAGCAAAACAACTCTATGGCTATATGTTCAACACGGAGTTTGTTCCAGCAGAAAACCTCGGTGTGAAAAATGCTATTTGGGACAAAAAAGATGGCTTGTTCTCACCTCGTGAGTGCTACAACTCCTACTTCTACCCTGTTGAAAATGAGAAGATTAATGTTTTAGATAAAATTATTCTTCACGGAAAAGAAATCATCCAATATCTGGATGGCGGCTCGGCTCTTCATCTCAATTTAGAAGAAACACCAAACAAAGAAGGTTTCCTCAAATTACTGAATGCCACAGCCTTAGCAGGATGTAATTATTTTTGTTTTAATATTCGTATCACTATCTGTAACGACTGTGACCACATAGACAAGCGTACTCTATACGAGTGCAGCAGCTGTCATTCCAAGGATATAGACCACGCTACCAGAGTGATAGGCTATCTAAAACGAGTGTCTTGTTTCAGCAATGCACGCCAGAAGGAACATCAGCTAAGACATTATCATCTTTCAAAATAATGAGCAGACTGGACATCAAAGACATTATAAAAAAAGTAAAACAAATAGAAATCCGCTCCCGCAGGGAGACTGATGCCTCCCTCATGGGTGCGTATCATTCTGCATTCAAGGGACAGGGAATGACTTTTGCCGAGATAAGACCCTACCAGTTCGGCGATGAAATCCGCAGAATAGACTGGAACAAAACCGCCCGATTCCAACAGCCTTTCGTGAAAGTAATGGAAGAAGAGCGGGAGCTGACCATCATGCTTTTGGTGGATATTTCGGCATCTATGGGCTATGGAACGAAAATTTCACTAAAAAAGGAATTCGTAGCCGAAATCTGCGCGAGTATAGGTTTTTCAGCACTGAAAAACAATGACAGAGTGGGACTCATTCTCTTTGCGGATAAAGTCTATAAAGTCGTCCCGCCACAAAAAGGGAAAAAGCACCTTTTGGCTATGATTTCTGACATCATTTCATCTGATTACATCGCCTCTGAAACCCATCTGGACAAGGCTTTGGAATATATGATGAATATTTTCAAAAAGAAATCTTTTCTTTTCGTTTTATCGGATTTTAATGATGATTTTCAAGAAAAAATATTGAAAACAGCTTCTAAAAAACACCAAATTTTAGGGCTGAAAATCTCTGATGAAAAAGACAACGAAATCCCTGACATCGGCTATGCTCTGCTATCCGACAGCGAGACAGGAAAGCAGATTTGGGTAAATACATCTGACCGCAGATGGCAGGAAAATTTTAGAGAAAATCAAATAAAAAAAGAACAAAAAACAAAGGAAGTTTTCGAGAGTGCTTCGGCAGGATTCATCAGCCTAAAAACAGGCGATGAGTATGTGAAAGAACTAAGAAATTATTTCAAAAAGTAGCAAAAAAATCAATAATAGAAGGCATTTTAACTATTTTAGTTGCCATAAATAAAAGATGAAAAAATATTTTTTACTTTTCTTTTTCGGAACCACATTTGGATTTGCGCAGCAGCTTTCCACGAGTTTGGATAAACAAAAAATAGAACTCGGCGAAACGGCTGTTTTCAAAGTTAAAATAGAAAATCTAAACAAAAAAAATGTAATTTCAGCGCCGAAAAATGGGCTTTTGCCATTTAGTTTTGAGGAAACGAAAGACAGCATTTCTGAAAATCCAAACAGCTACGAACGAATTATAGAATTTACGATTTATGAGGAAGGGAAACACAGCATTCCTGCACTGGAATTCAAAATCGGTGAGGAAATCCACCGCACCAGACCTTATGAAATAGAAGTTATCAATCCCACCCAGCAGGGCGAGGAAATTAACGACATCATGCCCAACGAAGAGGTAAAACTCTCTTTTTCAGACTATTGGGAAATGTATAAAAACTATTTCTTCGGCGGACTTATTATTTTAGGGATTTTAGGATTTGTCTTTTTATTTATTTTTAATAGAAAAGTCAAAAATCTGCGTGTAGAAAATCTAGCTTTGAAAACTCTGAAAAAATTAGAACAGCTAAAAAACAAAAACCTAATAGAAAAGAACGAATACCGACTTTTCTATGTGGAACTGATAGAAATCTGCAGAGTCTATCTTGCTGATAATAAACACATTCCTGCTGACATCCTTCTCACAGAAGATTTGATAGATTTAATGAAAAGTAAACATTATATTTCGGATGAAGAAATAGAAGTCTTTGAAAAAGTGCTGACACGCGGAGATTTAGTAAAATTCGCAAAGACCATTCCTGAAAAAAATACGATGGAAAGTGATTTTGACTCAATAAAAAACATTATATATTCTACTCATTTTAACCCTAAAACTGATATAGACAATGTTTAATTTTGAGTTTCATAGCCCCTGGTTTTTGGCTTTGTTTTTATTATTTATTCCTTTAATTATCAAGGATTTAAAGAAAAGAAAACAAAAAGGAATCCTCATACCATCTACCCAAAATATACAAACAGGCAATGGCTATTTTTGGGTAAATAAAATACTCACTTTATCCAAATATTTTATCCTCTCTGCCCTGATTATCGCACTGGCAAGACCTCGCACCTACACCATTAAAAACAACTATGAGCAGGGCATTGACATCGTTTTAGCAGTGGATATTTCGCTCAGTATGCTGGCAAGGGATTTTAGTCCAGACCGACTGACTGTGCTAAAAAAACTTTCCCAAGATTTCGTTTCACAAAGGGAAAATGACAGACTTGGGCTGGTCATCTACGCCGCTGAAGCCTTTATGAAAGTGCCGCTGACCACCGACCACGAGGTGATTTCTACCGAAATAGAAGAAATGCAGCCTGGCGATGTAGCCCACGGAACCGCCATAGGCGAAGGGCTGGCAGTAGCCACCAAACACCTGATAAAAAGTCAATCCAAGAGCAAAGTAATCATCCTGATGACCGATGGAATGAATACTACAAGAAACGCAATGCCTGCGGAGGTTGCTAGCGATTTGGCTAGAAATAATGGGATAAAAGTATATACCATCGGTATTGGGACGGATGGATACGCGGAATCTCCTGCGGTTGATGGCTTTGGAGATGTATATTTCGTTCCTCAAAAAGTGGAAATAGATGAGCATTTGCTCAATTCTATTGCAGAAAATACAGGCGGAAAATACTTCCGTGCCGATTCTAGCGAGAGTTTAGAATATATCTATAAGGAAATCAACCAATTAGAAAAAACAAAAATCAAAGGAAAGAAAAACTACGAATACACAGAGTTTTTCAGGGTTTTTCTGTGGATGGCGCTGGGATTTCTTTGTCTAGATGCGGTTTTGAGATGGAAGTTTTTTAGATGTGTTCAGTAAAATTTTTATTGTTTTTCAAAAAAATATTGTCCCTGCTCCAGCCTTGCATAAATATGCTGAAATCCATTGCTTAGGATAATTTTTGGGGCAGAAATTATAGTATTATACCTTGCCGCCTGCTCAAAAACGCTCTCGGTGAGGACTATATGAGGGGCTTTGCATTCTAATAATATCTGTGGTTCAGTTTTTTCTGTTACGAGCAAATCTATCCTTTTGGTGGTGCCGTTCAGCTCTATTTTTCGTTCCATGATGAGCGAAGAGAGACTTTTTCCCTTTATAAAATGAAAATAATACACCCAGTGCTGCCGCACCCACTCCTCTGGCGTAAGAACTAAATAAGCCCTGCGAACCAAATCATAAATAAAAAATGTATCTTTGTCCTGCTTTATTTTAAAATCAAAATCCTGCTCAAAATTGAGCCTTGGTAATTGCATATTATGAAAGATTTAGAAATTATTTCCAAAAATATTAAAAATAAAGAATTTTCTCCTATTTATTTTTTCCACGGAGAAGAGCCTTACTACATAGACCTTGCCGTGAAACTCCTTGAAAACAGCATTCTTACGGAGGAAGAAAAGGCTTTCAACCAGATGATAATCTACGGAAAAGATTCTTCCTATGCAGAAATACTTTCCTTGGCCGACCAATACCCTATGATAGGTGATTATCAAGTGATTATCGTAAAAGAAGCACAAGATTTAAAACTAAATGAACAAGAGCAGGATATTTTTTTGAGATATATAGAAAATCCTGTTCCCTCCACGATACTTGTTTTCGCTCACAAACAAAAGAAAATAGACTCTCGTAAGAAGTTTGCAAAGGCATTAGAAAAGGCGAAAATGCTCCACTACAGCGAGCCTGTGAAAGACTACAACCTCGCAAAATGGATTCAGCAGGAGTGCGCTTCCCTTGACATCAAAACTGCACCGAATATTCCCACGCTCTTGGCTGAATATTTAGGAAATGATTTGTCCAGAATAGCCAACGAGCTACAAAAACTAAAACTCATCTTAAAAGAAAACGAAATTTTAGATGAAAAACTCATCGAAAGACATATAGGAATCAGCAAGGAATACAATGTTTTTGAGCTGCAGAAGGCTCTCGGGACTAAAAATAGTTCGGTAGCGTTCAAAATCGTTTATTACATGGGCAAAAACCCTAAATCCAATCCGCTGGTGCTCACAATAGGAAATTTGTACAACTTTTTTTCCAACATTGTTTTATACCACACTTTGGCGGGACAATCTCCGCAGGTGATAGTTTCTGAACTAAAGATAAATCCTTATTTCGTGAAGGATTTCGCTGAAGCGGCAAAGTTTTATCCTCTGAAACACGCTACCAGAGCCATCTCCATTCTCAGGGAATTTGACCTGAAAGGAAAAGGACTCGGCACCAACCAGACCGAAGAAAACGAACTGCTGAAAGAAATGGTCTATAAGCTTTTGAACATTGATAAAATCAACATTTGATTTATTTTTTTTTAAATTGTAAAAAATCTCTGAAGTGTTTCTTATATTTATCCTTTAATTCTAAAAACTATCATTATGAAACTTTTTAAAAATATTTTTCTGGTATTGTTTTTTGTAGGGTTTTCGGTTCATTTGTCCTCACAGCCGAGAACAGCCGATAAGATTTTTTCATCAGAAAGTAAAATTTTGGTTATTTCTGGACATCCTAATTTAGAAAAATCTAAGGCTAATAAAGCTATTTTGAAAGAATTAGAAAAACACTTCGGAAAACAAATCAGCATCCGCCGTCTGGATAAGCTCTATCCCAACTACCAAATCAATGTAAAAGCAGAACAAGAAGCCATAAAAAATGCAGATTTCATCATCTTGCAGTTTCCTTTGTATTGGTACGGAACACCTGCTCTTCTCAAAAAATGGATAGATGATGTGCTGTATGATTATTTCAAAGGCAATAGGCTTTCGGGTAAATTCAAAGACAAGGCAATAATCACTTCGGTAACCATAGGCGGCTCGAAAGAAAGATATTCACCACCAAACAAAACGGTGGAAACTTACCTTATTCCTTTACAAGAAACCTTTGAAGTTATCGGTGCTGGGTGGGCTTCTCCAGTGTATTCGTTTGATGCTGTTCCTTCCAACAAAAACCTGTCAGAGACTGCATTTCAGCATTTTGTAAAACTTATTGATTTAATAAATGAGCACAAAAGTGTTACTGCCCAAGGATGCTGGTAAAGGCGTTTTCATCTTAAAATCATTGACATGTATCAAGAACTTTTGACCATAAAAGAAGGCGAGCGAACACTGTCTAGTAATATTACTCGGATTAGTAACGACTGGGAACTGCCTCCTTCCTATCTTGAATTTACAAGAGAAGTGGGATTTGGGCGACTTTTGGGGCTTTTTCTCAGTTATATTCCTATGGGAGCAAACAGTCCTTTTTGTGATTCTTTGGAGCATCGTAACGCTTATTGGAAGAAGATTTTTCAGGAATATGTAGATTTAGCCATATTTGACGAAGAGGAAGAAATGGAGCTGCTTGCCAATGCTGAGCCCTTTATGGTAAGTGAAAACGGCGAGGTGGTATTTTGGGATATTAGAAAATCTCAAAATGGCGAATATCCTATTTATCTCGTGGATTTTCCTGTGGGAATCTATTTTGCAGGGAATAATTTCCAAGAGTTTATCACTAATCTAACCAGCGAAACCACTTACAAATCAATATTAAAATTCCATACTGAGCCGCTACTGCCGACTTTTGAACCTTTATCTTTAATTGAATAAATTATTTTATTTAGACAAAAAAGTATGAATATATGGATTTTGTAGATATATAGATTGGTATAAAAAAGGTTAGAATGAAAATCAAAAAGATGATATATTTATTTTTATTGTCAGTTATTATTTTCTTA
>CAUQMH010000032.1:0-16056 GCA_963519075.1 uncultured Flavobacteriaceae bacterium | reverse complement strand
CAGAAACATTGATGAAAACACAGAAAATACAATTGCTATTTTTTTCATTTGAATACTAAAATTTACAAGCAACAAATATAAAAACTTTTTTCTTTGAAAAAATAAAAGACCGTTAAATTTCGGTCTTTTATTTTTTATTTAACAAATTTTATTTATTTTACTCCATGCATCATTTTACTGATAGGCTTATTAAGCAATATAAGCAATACTCCGCAAACAATGACAAATCCTGAAATATATGTAAAAATTTGTCCAGCTCCCATTTTTTCCACATAAGCAGCAATAAATCCTCCCAAGAAATTAGCAACCGAAGATGACAACATCCATACCGCCATAAGCACTGATGCTAATTTTGGTGGAGAAAGTTTAGTAACCACTGATAAACCAACTGGCGAAATACATAATTCCCCTACTGTATGTATAAAATATGTCATTACTAACCAAAAAAGACTTGCCTTTACTGCTGTATCTTTTATATCTCCGCCTCTCTCCGAAACGGCGCCTAACATAAACCAAAAACCTATTCCTAGAATGACCATCCCCACCCCCATTTTAATAGGTGTAGATATTTTTCTCCCCAGAGGAGAACTCCAAAACATTGCAAACAACGGAGCTAAAGTAACAACGAAGAAAGGGTTTACCGACTGAAACCAAGATGAAGGAATCGTCCAATCTCCAATAAATGGTAATGTAACATCTCTATCAATATAGTTGTCTGTATATAATGCTATTGAAGAACCTGCTTGTTCAAATCCAGCCCAAAAAAATACTGCAAATAAGAATAAAATAAATATCACACTTATTTTATCTTTTTCTTCTTTATTTAAAGTATCTACTTGTTGCCCTTCCTCTTGTTTTTCGAATTTGACAACAGGTTTTGTTCCTATCTCTCCTAAATACTTAGAGGCTAACAAATTAAACACCACCTGCCCTAATAACATACCAATAGATGATGCTAAAAATCCATATCTATACCCATAAGATATTATTTCTCCATTATTATCCTTAGCTGCAAAAATATCATCTGTTAAAACTCCTATTACGATAGGGGCTATTAATGCACCTAAATTTATCCCCATATAAAAAATAGAAAATGCGGAGTCTCTTCTTTCATCTCCATCTTTATATAAATTTCCTACTAATATAGAAATATTAGGTTTAAAGAACCCATTACCTATAATTAATAACAACAGACCTATATAGAGCCCTGTCATATTATTCATTAGAAAAAGAGCAAACTGCCCCAACATCATCGTAATCCCGCCAATAGTAACAGCTAATCTCTGCCCCAGATATTTATCTGCTAGCCAACCGCCAATCAATGGTGTAAAATACACTAATCCCGTAAAGTTACCATAAATAATACTTGCTTCTGCTGAGTTTATTCCTAACCCTCCCTGCAAATATGTTTTCGTGAGATAATACATAAGTATCGCACGCATTCCATAATAACTGAAACGCTCCCACATTTCAGTAAAAAACAAGAGGTAAAGTCCTTTAGGATGTCCCTTCTTCTGTTTAACTACTTCCATAATGATTTATTTATATTTTTTGATTAAAACAGCAAATATAAAACTATTTTTTAGAATTAAACAATATGTTTATGCCTGTTCTTTATCAATTAGTGAATTTTTTAGCTTATTTAGTTCACTTTTAACAAATTCAAGTCGTTCTATGATATTTACATTTTCCTCTATCTTATCATTGGTTACCAGCGCAATACGAGCTCCATCCAGTGTGTAGCCTTTTTCCTTGACCAAATGATAAATAATCTTCAAGTTTTTAATGTCCTCCGGCGTGAAATAGCGGGTTCCTTTCTTATTTTTTTTAGGATTGAGAATGGGAAATTCTTTCTCCCAATAGCGGAGCAGTGATGCATTGACCCCGAAAGCCAACGCCACCTCTCCAATGGAATAATACAGTTTATCTGGAAGATTGATTTTCATAATTTTTTAATTTTTACTAAAAATATTTTAGTTCTATTTTAGGTTTGATTTGCAATAAAGTATTATAAATCAGTTTTATAATATCACTCACATCTTTCTTATCTACCATTTCTACTGTCGTATGCATATATCTGAGCGGCAAGGAAATCAGTGCCGATGGAATCCCTCCATTAGAATAAGCAAAGGCATCTGTATCTGTTCCCGTAGCCCTGCTGCACGCTGCTCTTTGGAACGGAATATTATTTCTCTCTGCGGTTTCTATTATCAAATCTCTTACTTTGTGATGAACCGCTGGTGCATAAGCGATTACAGGCCCTCCTCCACATTTTTGGTCGCCCTCTTTCTTTTTCTCAATCATCGGAGTGGTAGTATCGTGGGTCACATCTGTAACTATCGCAATATTTGGTTTTATACGCTCTGCTATCATTTCTGCTCCGCGAAGCCCGATTTCTTCCTGAACGGAATTGGTAATATACAACCCAAACGGCAGTTTTTTCTTGTTTTCTTTCAGCATACGAGCCACCTCAGCAATCATGAAACCTCCCATTCTATTGTCTAACGCTCTACAAACAAAATATCTGTCATTCAGCTCAAAAAACTCATCTGGGTAAGTAATCATACAGCCTACATGGATGCCCAGTTCTTCCACTTCCTCCTTGGTAGTCGCACCGCAGTCAATAAAAATATTGTCCAATTTCGGTGTCGGCTCGTTCTGATTGGCTCTTGTATGAATAGCAGGCCAGCCAAAAACTCCCTTTACTACACCTTTTTTACCATGAATATTAACCACTTTGGATGGTGCAATGACTTGGTCTGAACCACCATTTCTAATGACATAAATGAGTCCATCATCTGTGATATAGTTCACATACCAAGAAATTTCGTCTGCGTGGGCTTCTATTACTACTTTGAACTCAGCCTTGGGATTGATAATTCCGTATGCTGTTCCATAATAATCCACCTCCACTTTATCCACAAAAGGGCTGATATAGTCACACCAAAGCTGCTGCCCATTTTGCTCAAACCCTGTGGGAGAAGCAGTATTTAAATATTTTTCTAAAAATTCTAACGATTCTTTTTTAAATTTAGCCATAAAAGGAATGATTTTTGTATTGTTGAATAAATTAAAAATTGATGTAAAAGTAATGATTTTTTATAAACTACACTATTTATTTCTTATTTGTTTCGGGCTTATTCTAAATGCTCAGGAGAAACCCAATACAGAAATGTTAATAGATGAACACGGAAAAGAATACTATTACGACAATGTTCTGAAAGCCAAAGTTTATGAAATCGATGGAGAGCGAATAGTCATTATGGACGAACTATACCTTAGTTCAAAACCAAAATTTAACAACCAGCTTGACCGAAATTATTACTTTTTCCTCAACAAAAAACTCTCTCGCGTGTATCCTCTATTTCTCACTGCATTAGAGCAGTATCGTAGTTTGCAGGCTGATATACAAAACATGAAAGGAGGTGAAAAAAGAAAACACATAAGAGAAAAACAAAAAGAATTGGCTTCGCAATATGAAACCAAACTAAGAGATTTGACCACCTCTGAAGGGCAGATTTTCGCAAAACTCATGAACCGTTCGACAGGAAAAACGGTTTATGAATTGATAAAAGAACTTAAAGGTGGTTTTAATGCTTTTCTATGGAATGTAAAAGGAAATGTAGCTGACATAGACCTAAAAAAGGAATACAATCCCCACAAATACAGAGATGATGAATATTTGGAAAGCCTACTGATTTCCAACTGGCAGCAAGGGCACCTAAAACCCTACACTGGATACGAAAAATTCACTATTAAAGGAAAAGAATAAAGTTTAAACTTGTGTTTAAATTTTCGCAGAAACTATCTCTGCCACCTTTTCTAAATAAAATACATCCGTTTCATCTAAAGTTCCAAACTGTTCACTATCCACATCGAGAACACCTACTACTTTCCTATTCTTATCAAAAATAGGAACTACAATTTCTGATTTGGTAGCAGAACTACAAGCGATATGACCAGGGAATTTTTCCACATCAGGAACCAGTTGGGATTTTCCCTCTTTCCAAGCCGTACCACAAACGCCCTTGCCAAGCTTTATCCTAGTACAGGCTATCGGTCCTTGAAATGGAGCCAAAACCAATTCTTCATTTTTTACCCAATAAAAACCTACCCACCACCAAGAAAAAAACTGATGCAGCGCTGAAGAAACATTGGCCAAATTAGCTGTTAAATCTGTTTCGCCCTCTACAAGAGCTTCCAACTGAGGCAATAGTGCTTCGTATTTTTCTGTTTTTGTTCCGTTTTCTGGGATAAATAAATTTTCTGCCATAGTAGTTATAATTTATATACTAAAAATCTCCCCAAAATTAGGGATTTTTTACAAAAATTAAATAAACTTTGTCTTTTCTCGTTAATTATTAGTAAGTTTGAAAAATTAAATTTCTAATTATGAAAAAGGTAGTAAAATTATTAAGCATTTTGATGGTGCTTTCTTTTGGATTATCAAAAATGAATGCACAGAGAGGTTCAACCTATAACACAGGAATTGGTATTCTTGCTGATGTAGGAGATGGAACTGTAGTTGGTCCTCATGTTAAACATTTCTTTGCTAGAAATCATGCGGGAGAATTTGCAGTATTATTTGGGAGAGGAGCGACTCATCTTAATTTTATGTACCACTATGAAGAACAATTCGGAGGAAGCGCAAGAGGATTAGCTTGGTACATCGGTATGGGACCTGGTATTTCTTTCTGGAAAGGTGGGGGATCTGCCACATTCTCTCTTGCTCCTGTTGCTGGTATAGATTTCAAGATTCCAGGAGCTCCACTAGGGATATTTTTCGACTGGAGACCTAGAATTTGGTTCTACACAGGAAACTCTGATTTTGATGCAGCAAGATTCGGACTTGGTATGAGAGTTACTTTCTAAAAATTTAAAAATGATAAACAATCCCTTAGAAAAATCTAAGGGATTTTGTTTTATAATAAAATAGCATTGAGCATTTCGCGCTTTCCTTTGGGGCCATCCAGCTTCTGAACCTCAAAACCTAACTCTTGCAAGGCTCTTCTGACACTTCCTTTAGAAGAATATGTTGTCAAAAGTCCGCCCTTTTTCATTTTAGTTTTAACCAATTCAAACAAAGGATTTTCCCATAAATCTGGCTGAACTCTCGCTCCGAAACAATCATAATACACCAAATCTATCTCAGGAAGTTCTATTTTATCCAATTCAAAAAAATCGGTTTTTATCTTTTTCAAAAAGAAATTAGGTTGAATCTGAACCAGCTTTTCCCATTCACAGCTATGAATTTCATTATAAACTTCCTTTATCACTGGATTTTCAAACAATTTCCCATAATCTAGATTTTGGGCTTCTTCCTGACTAATGGGATATTTCTCCAATGAATAGTAGTTGATTCTCAAATCCGTTGATTGAAGAAATTTTTGCAATGTTACCAAGACATTCAGCCCTGTCCCAAAGCCCATTTCCAGAATATTGATTTCTTTTTTATCTAGTTTTTCTAATCCGTTTTTTATGAAAACATGCTCCGCTTCCTGCAATGCTCCATGGTGCGAGTGATAGCACTCGTCCAGTTCTTCTATATAAAGCGTTCTACTGTTGTCACCTGTGGTTTTCACAATTCTTTTCATAAGGCAAAAGTAAAACTTATTTTAAAATAAATGATTACCTTTGTAGTTCATCAATTAAAGTTTTATTACTATGATTATTCAAAAAGTAGAAAAATCTCGTTTAGAGACTATTGACAAGGACAATTTAACTTTCGGAAGTGGTTTTACAGACCACATGATAGTTTGTGAATACGAAAACGGAAAATGGGGCGAACCTAGACTTATGCCATATGGGAAAATGGAGTTTTCTCCTGCGATGATGGGGGTGCACTATGGTCAGGCTTGCTTCGAAGGAATGAAAGCCTACAAGGACAAAGATGATAATGTTTTCTTATTCCGTCCAGAGAAAAACTTCGCAAGAATTAACAAGTCTACTAAGCGTCTTGCTATGCCTGCCATTCCAGAAGAAGTTTTCTTGGAAGGACTAAAAGCCCTAGTAGATGTAGAGAGAAATTGGGTACCTTTTGGAGAAGGGTTTTCACTATACCTTAGACCTGTAATCTTCGCTACTGAAGAAGCCCTTATGGCTAGACCAGCTAACAAATATATGTTTGCTATCTTGGCTACCGTTGCTAAAAGCTACTACACAGCGCCTGTCTCTGCAAAAATCTCTGACTACTACTCTAGAGCTGCAAATGGCGGGGTTGGATTTGCTAAAGCAGCAGGTAACTACGCTGGAGCATTCTACCCTACACAATTAGCAAACGAGGAAGGATACCAGCAGATTATCTGGACAGATGATGCTACTCATAAATATTTTGAGGAAAGTGGAACAATGAATGTAATGGTAAGAATAGGCGACACTATCTATACACCGAAAACTTCTGATAGAATCCTAGATGGGGTTACTAGAGACAGCATCATCCAGCTGGCACAGAGAAGAGGTATCAATGTAGTCGTGGGAGACATCGCTGTGGAAGATGTAGTAAATGCTCATAGAAATGGAACACTTAAAGAAGTATGGGGAGTAGGAACTGCTGTAGTTACCAGCTCTTTCGAAGCAATTGGCTACAATGACGAAAGACTTGAATTACCTAAACTAAGTGAGGAAGAAAGCTTTGCTCTTACTCTAAAAAGAGACCTTATCAGTATACAAACTAATCTAGCTGAAGATCCTTTTGGATGGAGAGTTTTAGTTGAGAAAAAATACTAATTAAATACTGAAATGAAGTCCTCATTTTATGAGGACTTTTATTTATTTTATACTTAAGCAAGAAAAAATCGCTTAGATAAACTCTAAACGATTTTTTTATAATTACTTTCTTTTTATTGAAAATTAAGATTCAGTTGGTTCTGTACCATCTTTTTTATATTTCTTAACAGTACCATTTTTTAATGTTACGGTATAAACAATACCATGTTTTGATGTATTTTCTATTTCTATCTTCATTATTTCATTAATTGCAGTTGATGAAATAGTCGAAACAGATGCTTGAACTGCAGATGGAAGACTCATATCCCATGCTGATTTTATAAGTGGTTGAACTACTTTTCTTTTATTTACTTCTACTTCATGTCCTCTCAAATAAGCCCAATCACCAGATTTATCAAACCCTAATATAGCTCCATTTGATAAAACCACTTGATAAAGAATAACTGCTCCATCTTGAACTTGTTTTGTAACTTTATCCGCTGCTACACCACTATAAACTTGTGTCCCACTATAAGGATTTACTACATTTTTATTGGTAAAAGTAACATCATACATTTTCTCTCCTAAAACTGCTGATAAATAATGATCTACTTTTTTAGGAAGATCTGATCTTTGAATCCCTGTTTCTACAACTTTTGATTCTGTAAATGATCCTGTATCTGGTATATCATCTCTATTACAAGATACTGATGAAAATCCTATTGCTAATAAGCAACCTAAAACTAAAATTGTCTTTTTCATTATGTTATAAATTTTAAATACAATATGCAAATATAATATTTTTCTCATAATAAAAAAGGATTTTTAATATCAGATATACATTTTTTTATTATTTTAATCAAAAAACATAAAAATAAAAAATCGCTTAGATAAACTCTAAACGATTTTTTATAAATATTTTCCTTTTACTGAAAATTAAGCAGCTGTACCATTTGCGTTATACTTCTTAGCAACACCATTTTTGAATGTTATTGTATAAACACCAGCAGTCGATACTTCCATTTTAGCAATTTCAGTAATTGCTGTTGAAGAGATTTTTCTAACAGATGTTTGAACAGGTAGTGGCAAGTAGCTCCATGCTGACTCTTTCAATAAAACTCCTTTTCCATCAACATATGCCCATTTACCATCTTCTTTAAATCCAAGCTCAATTCCATTTGATAAAACTACATCATACACAGCTCCATTAGCAGCATTTGCTGTAGTTGCTTTTGTTATAGTTTTAACAGATGCTCCAGTATAAACCTCTGATGCACTAAAAGGATTTGTAACATTTTTATTAGTGAAAGTCGCATCATAAATTTTTTCTCCTAACATTGATGCAATCAAGTGATCTGCATTTTTAGGAAGATCCGATCTCTGTAGTGCTGGCGCTGGTGCCGGAGGAGTTGGTGTTGGCGCTGGAGGCGTCGGTGTTGGTGCTGGAGGCGTTGGTGTCACCTGTGCTTCTGGTAAACCATCATCTCTATTACAAGATACTGATGAAAATCCTATTGCTAATAAGCAACCTAAAACTAAAACTGTCTTTTTCATTGTGTTCTAAATTTTAAATAATTAATAATATATGCAAATATAATATTTTTTTCGTAACAAAAAAGACTTTCATTATTTTTTAATATATTATTAACGCTCTGCTCTTTCAAAAATCAAAAAATAAGTATTTTTGTAAAAATTAAGTTTTAATGAATTTCAAACTCCAATCAGAATACCAGCCCACAGGCGACCAACCACAGGCCATTCAGAAACTTGTCCACGGTTTAGAAAACGGCGAAAAATACCAAACACTGCTCGGAGTAACAGGCTCTGGAAAGACCTTTACCATCGCTAATGTGGTCAATGAAATCCAAAAACCTACTCTGGTTTTAGCTCACAATAAAACTCTGGCGGCACAGCTTTTTATGGAGTTCAAAGAGTTTTTCCCTGAGAATGCCGTGGAGTATTTTGTCAGTTATTATGACTACTACCAGCCCGAGGCGTATATTGCCAGCACAGGGACTTACATAGAAAAGGATTTGAGTATCAATGAGGAGGTAGAAAAACTCAGGCTTTCTGCTACGGCAAGTCTTCTTTCTGGCAGGCGAGATGTGCTGATAGTAGCCTCTGTTTCATGTATTTATGGGATTGGAAACCCTACGGAATTCAATAAATCTTTGATAGAACTAGAACTTAATTCTAAAATTTCCCGAACACAGCTCCTTCACAAGCTGGTAAATGCTCTCTATTCCAGAACGCTGAACGAGTTTTCACGAGGGACATTTCGTGTAAAAGGCGATGTGGTGGATGTTTTCCCTGCCTATGCTGATAGTGCAGTAAGGATACAGTTTTTCGGTGATGAAATAGAAAAAATACAAAGTTTTAACCCTGTTTCAGGGAATATTATTTCTAATTTTGACAAAATCAATATCTATCCAGCCAATCTTTTTGCGACTTCCAAAGAAACGCTCAATTCTGCCATTCGGGATATTCAAGACGATTTGGTAAAGCAGGTTGATTTCTTCAAAGAAATAGACAAACCATTAGAAGCCAAACGATTACAAGAGCGAACCGAACTGGATTTAGAAATGATAAAAGAACTCGGCTACTGTTCTGGGATTGAGAATTATTCTCGGTATATCGATGGAAGAGCACCAGGAACGCGCCCTTTCTGCCTTTTGGACTATTTCCCAAAGGATTTTCTGATGGTCATCGATGAAAGCCATGTTACCATTCCGCAGATTCACGCCATGTATGGCGGAGACCGAAGCAGAAAAGAGGCTTTGGTGGAATATGGTTTTCGGCTTCCAGCAGCGATGGACAATCGACCATTGAAATTTGAGGAATTTGAAGAAATGCAGAATCAAGTAATTTATGTTTCTGCCACTCCTGCCGACTATGAGCTGGAAAAAACAGGCGGCGAATACATCGAGCAGATTATTCGTCCGACAGGACTTCTTGACCCAATAATAGAAGTACGACCGACTGAAAACCAGATAGATGACCTGATGGAAGAAATCCAAAAAAGAGCCGAAGAAGATGAGCGGGTTTTGGTAACGACTTTAACTAAAAAAATGGCGGAGGAACTCACCAAATATTTCACAAAATTTGGCGTTAGAACTCGTTATATCCATTCGGATGTGGAGACTTTGGAGCGTATCCAGATTATGCAGGACTTGCGTGTAGGTTTGTTTGATGTTTTGGTCGGAGTCAATCTCCTCAGAGAAGGGCTTGATTTACCAGAAGTTTCGCTGGTTGCTATTTTGGATGCGGACAAAGAAGGAATGCTCCGCTCTCGCCGTTCCATGATTCAGACTGTGGGGCGGGCTGCAAGAAACATCAATGGTAAAGCCATAATGTACGCCGACAAAATTACCAAATCCATGCAGGCGACCATAGATGAAACCAACTACCGCCGTGAAAAACAAATTCAATACAACGAGCGGCACGGAATCGTTCCAAAAGCCCTTAATAAGAAGATTTCTGAAACATTGGTCGGTAGAAGCAAGGATTTCCCAGATGCCAAATACACTCAAAAAGAAATTTTGAAACAAGCTACTGAGCAGAAACAAAAGCACAGCACGGAAGAAATAGAAAAAATAATCGCCGAAAAGCAGAAAGAAATGGAAACCGCGGCGAAAAATCTTGACTTCATCACGGCGGCAAGGCTGAGAGATGAAATCAAGGCTTTGCAGGAATAGTTATTCAAATTTTCTTATCGTTTTCAGCAGATCTTCCAGTCCGTTTAGTTTGATTTCATAAACGGTGGCGAGCTGCATGCCGAGTTTTCCTTTTGGGAAACCACCATTTCGCTGGAACCATTCCAGATAGGAAATGGGCAGGTCGGCAAGGATTCTGTCATTATATTTTCAAAACGGCATTTTTGTGGTGCAGATTTCCTTTAAAATTTCGGGATTCATTCCAAATATTTTTATTTTGGATAAAATTACAAAATTTATTTTCATGGAGATTATTCGTTAAATTTGTAAAATTTTAAAATCAAAACAATGAATATCCTTACTCAAAAATTCAATACAAAATACGAAACAGCTCCTTTTCAGGAGATTAGAGAAGAAAACTATTTACCTGCGTTTCAGGAACTTATCGCTCAGTCAGAAAAAGAAATTGATGCAATAGCAAACAACCCTGCCGAAGCCACTTTTGAAAATACCATAGAGGCGCTGGCGTATTCTGGCGAACAGCTGGACAGGGTTTCTAGTATTTTTTTCAATCTAAATTCTGCTGAAACCAATGATGAAATTCAGAAAATCGCTCAGGAAGTTTCGCCTATTTTGACGGAATTTTCATCTAAAATTTCTCAAAACGAAAAACTTTTCCAAAGAATAAAAAAGGTTTTTGATGAAAAGGAAAATCTTAACCTAAACGAAGAGCAGAAAACCCTGCTGAACGAAACTTACAAAGGATTTGTCCGAAATGGTGCTCTGCTAAACGAGGAAGACAAAAAGAAATTAGAAAAAATAGATATTGATTTGTCTGTAAAATCGCTGAACTTTGGGCAAAATGTACTCGCAGCGACTAATGCTTATTTCAAACATATTACCAACAAAGAGGATTTGGCTGGAATTCCAGAGCCTATTTTAGCACAATACGCCGAAGAAGCCAAAGAGCGAGGGCTGGAAGGCTATGCCATTACGCTGCAATATCCAAGCTACATCCCAGCGATGACCTACGCAGACAACCGAAATCTACGACAAGAATTGGCTTTGGCTAATGGCAAAAAAGCATTTGACGGAGGCGAGTTTGACAACCAGAACCTCATCAAAGAAATCATCAATCTAAGACAGCAAAAAGCGGAACTTCTCGGCTACAAAAACTTTGCGGAATATGTTTTGGAGGAGAGAATGGCAGAAAGCCCGAAGAAAGTTTTTGATTTTCTAAATCAGCTTCTCACAGCGGCTACGCCTTACGCAGAAAAGGAAACTGCCCAACTAAAAGAATTAGCAAAAGCCGATGGAATAGACAAAATGGAGGCTTATGACCATGCCTACTATGCAGAAAAACTGAGAAAACAGAAATTTGACCTCAATGATGAGGAACTAAAACCATTTTTCCCATTGGAAAAAGTGCAGGATGCTGTTTTTGATTTGGCAGGAAAACTCTTTAACCTTGATTTTAAAGAAGTTACGGATATTCAGAAATATCACTCGGAAGTGCGTGTTTATGAGGTATTTGAGAACAACGACCTAAAAGCCGTGCTTTATGTAGATTATTTCCCTCGAAAAGGCAAGAGAGCGGGCGCATGGATGACCAGCTTCAAAAATCAATGGAAAAAAGACAGCGCAAACTCACGACCGCATATTTCCGTAGTGTGTAATTTCTCTAAACCGACCGCAGACACACCAAGCCTGCTGACTTTCCAAGAGGTAACGACATTATTCCATGAATTTGGGCACGCATTGCACGGGATTTTGGCTGATACCCAATATCCTAATCTCTCTGGAACTTCGGTGAAATGGGATTTCGTGGAGCTTCCTTCCCAGTTCTTGGAAAACTACTGCTACGAGCCAGAATTTTTGAAAACTTTCGCAAAACATTACCAAACAGGCGAAGTGCTTTCGGATGAAAAAATCAAGAAAATCAACAAGTCTAAAAACTTCATGGAAGGCTATCAAACGCTGAGACAACTGGGATTTGGTCTTTTGGATATGGCCTACCACACACAGCCCGAAGCCGTGCAGGACATCAAAACTTTTGAAACTAAACAAACCGAAAAATGCAGTCTTTACCCTGTAAATGTGGAAACTGCGATTTCTCCAAGTTTTTCGCACATTTTTCAAGGAGGATATTCGGCAGGATATTATTCCTACAAATGGGCGGAAGTCCTAGATGCGGATGCGTTCCAGTATTTCAAGGAAAATGGAATTTTCAACTCTGAAATTGCAAGAAAATACAAAACCCTGCTTTCCCTAGGCGGAACTCAAGCTCCAATGGAACTCTACAAAGCCTTCCGAGGCAGCGAACCAAAAGTAGAAAGCCTTCTAAAAAGAGCGTTTGGGTAAGTTTGAAAATTATTTATAAAATAAGGTAAATTGATGAAATTTATCTTATTTTTGTTTAAATTTTAAATTTAATGATATGAGACATTTTTTTATTTTATTATTTATCTGCTCTATATTCACAGCTTGTAATAATAGAGATAATGATGCAGCTATTACCTCTATTTCTGAAAAACAGAAAATTCTTCCTATAAGATTTTCTGGTGAACAAAACGGAGAAATTATTGTAAGAAATTTCAATTATGTAGGTAATAAATTAACTATTATAACAGATAAATACTCTAAAACTATCTTCAATTACAATAATGATTTGATAAGTAATATCAAATTTTTAGGAATTGATAATCAAAGAGAAATTAATTTCACTTATGATAATAACGGAAACTTAATTAAGGAAATAAGTGTAGAAGAAGAGGTTATAGGTACAAACACTAAAAGAAAAATTGTGACTGACATAACATACACTCATAATTCTTCTACAATTACAAAAAATGAAACAGCTAAATACTATACTAATGATAGTTTCAATGGAGAGGATTCTTCTACGATCGTTTTCACGCTAGATAATGATAAGAAAATCATATCTAAAGTTATATCCTCTAAAAGTGAGCATAGCAATCCTGACACATACAAAACAACAACCATATATAACTATTCGCCCCATAACCCTTCTTTCAAAAATATAACAGGGTTTAAAAATATTGTCTATTCAGGTTTTATTGGTGTGAGTTTATCGGGAAATATTGTTTCTGAAGAAATCACCCAAGAAGATTCTTTTCAAAATGTAAGTGTATCTTCTTCTACACATAAATTGATATATGAAAACACTTTTAATAAAGATAATTATCCTACAAAAACAATAAGATATTATTCAGAAAATAAAAAAAAAATAAAAAAAGCTGAAGTTAGTATAGATTATAACAAATAAAAAAATCCCTTAAAAAGGGATTTTTTTATTTTTCTATTCCGTTTTATAAATTTTATAATAAAAAACAGTCAGCAGAAAGCCCATTCCTGCTAGTAAAACTCCTACAAGCGAAGGATAATTGTAAGCCAAGCCCAAGCTAAGAGGAATACCGCCCAAGAACGCCCCTAGAGAGTTCGCGATGTTAAACGCCGCCTGCATAAATGCTGCTGCCATCATTTCTGAGTTTTTGGCTGCGCGAAGCATCAGGATATTAAGCGGAGAACCTGCCGCCATAGACAGCGCCCCACAGATGAAAGTCAAGACCAAGGATACTATTTGGTTTTCCGAAAACATAAACACCAAAAACAACGATACCACCATCATAAGAAGCAACAATGCTGTCGCTTTCACAGGGATGATTTTATCCGCGAGTTTCCCGCCGAGATAGTTCCCTACCACCATTCCAGCGCCCGCCAAAACCATCAGATAAGAAATATTTTCTGCTGGAAAACCAGAAACTTTCGTAAGCAAAGGAGCGATATAACTAAACCAAGAAAAAAGCCCTCCGAAACCTATCGCCGCAATCCCAATGATATGCCACGCTTTGGGTGTTTTGAAGAATTCTAACTCTTGGCGAAGTCCCACATTGCGGAGGTTTTCCATTTGAGGAAGCCATAATTTTAAAAATAAAACTGTGAGCAGTCCTAAAACCGCCACAATCCCAAAAGCCACTCTCCAGCTGACCATCTGTCCGATGTAGTTTACCAGCGGAACCATCGCAAGATTGGCTACCGTAAGCCCTGAGAACATTGCGGCTATCGCCTGAGCCTGTTTGCCCTCTCGTGCTAATCTGGTCGCTACCACTGCTCCCACCCCGAAGAATGCCCCATGAGGCAGCCCCGACAAAAATCGGAAAGCGAGAAGCGTATAATATTCTGGTGCAATGGCAGAAAGTCCATTGAACAGGGTAAATAAAATCATCAGTGCGATGAGGGTTTTCTTTGGAGGATATTTAGATGAGAATGCCACCAAAATAGGTGCCCCTATAACCACACCCAGCGCATAGGAAGAGATAAGATATCCCGCCTGCGGAATGGACACGCCCAGCGAATTTGCGACATCTGGAAGCAGTCCCATAATCACAAATTCCGTAGTACCAATTCCTAAACCTCCCAACGCCAGAGGAAACAATTTCTTTGAAATCATAAATATATTTTTTTGGTTAAAAAAAGCTAAAAACAAATTGTATTTTAGCTTTGGTTTTGATTATTTTTTTCTTTTTAAAAAAGGTTTTATTTCTTTTTAAACTGAATATTCATGATAACTATCGCTATCAGAATAAGGGCAATTCCTACCCATTGGCTAAAAATAACCGTCTCGCCCAAGATGAAAAAAGCCATCATCACGGAAACAGGAAGCTCCACAGAACTGATGATACTCCCCAGCCCCAGCCCTGTATAAGGGAAACCTGCATTCATAAGCAGCGGCGGAATAATCGTCCCAAAAACAGCAATGACAATTCCCCATTTGGTGAAAATCCCAAAATTAAAATCTTGGATAACATTATTTTCATTTATTCCAGAAAAAAGCTCTTTTGCCCATTGGAAATTATTTGGCCCAAACTGAGTGATAAAGCCAAAAACAGCCACTATGACAGCCCCACCAAAAAGCATGTAAAGGCTTCTTTTGTGCGGTACAATGTGAGGAGCAATACGATTGGCAGTAAACATCGTAGTAGTAAAAGATGAAGCCGCAAGTATCCCCCAAACAATCCCTCGCCAGTCTATATTCAGGTTTGAATGAAGCAAGTTGGTCGCCAAGACAGTCCCTGTAAGCACCACCGCTACAGAAATGATTTTCTGCATGGATGGAACTACTTTATCCAAAAAATACTCCAAAATAACGCCCATCCAGACTGTCTGCATCAGCAGAACTATAGCAATGGAAACATTGATATACCGCACCGCGAGATAATAGAAAACGCTGGTCATCCCTAGAGAAGTCCCTGCCAGCATGAGTTTGGCAATATCTGATTTGGAAGGGTTTTCGGTGGCTTCTTTATTTTTAAATTTGTAATAAAGACCGATGAGAAACATTCCCAAAATCCCAAAAACAAACTGCGAAGCAGTCACCTCCGCTGTGGTATAATTTTCTGAATAGGCAAGTTTCACGAAAGTTGCCAGCATTCCGTAGCTGGTCGCTCCGAGTCCCACCAAGAGAACTCCCTTTAAAGTATTGTTTTGTGACATATTTTCAGTTTTTTTTCAAAAAAAGTCCGTAAAGATAGGCTTTTTATTTTAAACCGAAATAAAAACAAAAGCCACTCAATAAGAGCGGCAAGGGAAATTTATTTCTCGTCCTCATCGGGAGAGACTTTTATTTTGGTTTCTAAATCAGGGCAGACTTGTGTAATTTGGCTTATCCATACCTTAG
>CAUQMH010000031.1:0-16378 GCA_963519075.1 uncultured Flavobacteriaceae bacterium | reverse complement strand
GATATACACGCATGGATAGATGCAGGGCGTACACTCCAGCGTTTTTTACTCTCGCTTACGAAGGAAAATATTGCGCATGCCTATATCAACCAGCCTTGTGAGGTTCCTGAGGTTAGGAATCAGCTCCGCGAAAAGATAGCTGTTAATCATCAATTTCCGCAGATTCTGCTTCGTATAGGACACACCAAGCCACTGCCTTATTCCAAACGAAAACCCATACAAGAAGTTATAAAGAATAAATAATTATTTAATAAAAATCTAAAAATAGAAAAAGCTGTTTGTTCGTTCAATTCCCTTTGCTTTGGTAAGGGGAATTTTGTTTAATTATAAAATGATTAATAAATTCGGAGTAAATTTTTAGAAATGAGAAAAATTTTGTTATTACTTATTGCGATGTCATTCATCGGTTGTACGCAGATGCAGAAAGCTGTGTATCAACAGGAAGAAACATACACCCAAGAAGACCGAACGCTGATTGTTTTTTATAATGATAATGAAATTTCTCTTCCGAAATTAAAAAGAAAAGTGAAGTCCTATGGAGCAGAAATTATCTATGAATACAAGGAAATGAAAGGCATCGCGGTGAGAATATTTCGAGGAAAATCCATAGAGCAGGGGAGAAAATACTTTGAAAATATAAAAGGAGTAACCAATGTCATGAAAGACAGTAAGGTAGAATTGCATTAGAGCGTTTTCGGAGAAAAAGCACAAAAAAATCAAGGAAAATTTAACCAAAAGTCCATAAAAAATCCCTATCTGTGATAGGGATTTGTTTGTTATTTCTTTTCTTCGCCTTCCTCAGGAAAACGACTGAGGGTAAGGTCTTTGGATATTGCTGCCAATTCCATTTTCAACTTACCAGAAAGCGTCTCGATGACTACGCCATCTTCTGCGATGGAGAAGATACGCCCGTGGATACCAGAAGTCGTCACGACTCTTCTCCCAGGTTTCAGATTCTCCTGAAATTGTTTTTCTTTTTTCTGTTTCGTGAGCTGTGGTCTTATCATTAGGAAATAGAATGCGACCAAAATCAGCAACATCGGTATGAACTGTTGTAAGTTTTCCATTTTTATTAAAGTTTTTCTAAGTGATTATTGTACATTCGCCTTAAAACTCAGTGTAACAGGAGAGTTTTCTGCGTTCATGAATACTTGTGCGGTTTTCGTTACAGCTCCAGAGAAGTTTTTGGAGTCAAAACTCAGCGTTACTTGTCCCTTTTCTCCTGGTGCGATGGCATCTTTGGTGTAGTCTGGCGCTGTGCATCCGCATGCAGGCTGCACGGAGTTGATGTATAGAGGCTTGTCGCCCGTATTGGTTACCTCGTAGACATGCTGAATCACTTCACCTTTTTTCATCGTCCCGAAATCGTGCTCTTCTTTAGCAAAACTCGCCTTTGTCATTGGTTGTTCTGGTTTAGCTTCTTCCACAGGCTCTGGCATCGGGTCAGCTTTTTCGTTTTTTTGGCAAGATACTACAGCGAGGAGCATCATTAGCCCTATTCCTGAAAGTTTCAAAGTATTTTTCATTTCTTTTTTGGTTATTTTAAGGTTAAAATTTAATTTCTATTGTTACTTTTGATGTATCGGTCAAGGATTCCATTTACAAAGATTTGAGATTTGTCCGTAGCGAAAGCCTTTGCGATTTCTATATATTCATTGATGATGATTCTGGCAGGCGTCAGAGGGAAATAGTCCAATTCTGAAATAGCGGTAGCCAAAATGATTTTGTCCATTAGCGAGATACGGTCTAAATCCCAGTTCTCTAGTCTTTCTTCTATCTTTTTTTCGGTTTCTTCCCAGTGATTCAGGGTTTCGTTGAGCAGTTTCAGAGCGAAATTTCTATCGTCTTCATCTTTTATCATCTTTATCAAAGTATGCGAAGGCTTGTCCTTGCTGAGGAAACCGAGAGTTTTCTGTGTCATGGAGTTGGCGATGTGGAAATCATCCGCCCAATGAAGTTCTAAGTCTTCCAAATGTTTTTGGAAGTCTTCGTTTTCTGCGACATACCTTAGGAAAACTTTTCCGATGAATTTTTGGTCTTCCTCGAAAGAAAATTCATCTCCTTTCATGTAATCTTGAAAGAGTTTGCTCGCTTTTATTTTGTTAAAAACCTTGATGAGCAGGTCATCATGTATGTCCCAGATTAGATTCTGATGTTTAGTGCTGAAAGACAATCTTTCTTCGTTTTGCTCGAGAAGTTCTATCACCTGATTTCGGATGAATTTCCGATTAGGATTGAGGTCTTCTTCGGTTTTTATGTACTTGTTTTTGTTCAGCTCCATTTGTTTCTCCGCGATTTTTTTCAAGGCGATGAGAAAATTAAGCTGATAGATGTACAAAGAGTAAATCTTATCTATTTCGACAAACATATTTCTTGCCAAAACATCCTGTTTTATAGGATTCTGCTGATAAGAATAAAGGGTCTGGATAGTTTTTTCTCGTAATTGTCTTCTTCCTAACATTTTTCAAAGAACTTTAAGTGGGCAAAGATAAAAAAATAAAATATTCAATATCAAACATCAATTATTTTTTTTGATGAATTTTGTATCTTTACGCCGTTATTAAGCAGATTAAAAGTGAAAAGAAAAATTATCTTTTGGACAGTTCTTTTAGGGCTGTTTTCTTGTGAAAAAAAGGAGAATTTGGAAAAAATATCTTCCAAAGATAGTGATGATTCGCTCAAAAAAATAGAACGCTCACAGCCAGAGGAAAAACTCAAAAAAGATATTATAAACATAGTCGCGGTGGGCGATATCATGATAGGAAGCGCCTATCCGTCTAAAAAATATCTTCCGAAAGATGATGCGGCAGGAAGTTTTTCAGAGGTGAAAAATCATTTAAAAGGAGACATCGTTTTTGGGAACTTGGAAGGCGTTTTTTTAGATGAGGGAGAATCCCAAAAATGCGAGGACAAAGAGCCACAGCACTGCTATGTTTTCAGAATGCCCGAGCGGTACGGGAAAATCATCAGAGAAGCAGGGTTTAATCTGATGAGCACCGCGAACAACCACGCAGGAGATTTTGGATTGATAGGAAGGAAAACCACAGCGAAAGTCCTTGATGATGCAGGAATTTATCACGCAGGGACAAAGGAGTATCCAGTCGTGATTTTTGAAAAAGATAATATAAAATACGGCTTTTGCGCCTTTGCACCGAATAAAAATATGCTTTCCCTATTGGATGTCAAAAAAGCAAAAGAAATAGTGCAGGAACTAAAATCCCAGACGGACATTACCATCGTTTCTTTTCATGGCGGTGCGGAAGGGACGGAGCATGTGAGAGTTCCTAAAAAAGCAGAAATTTTTTACGGAGAAAATAGAGGAGATGTGCATCATTTCGCGCGCTCTGTGGTGGATGCAGGAGCGGATATCGTGCTGGGACACGGCCCGCATGTGACCCGCGCAGTGGAAGTTTATAAAAATAAATTCATAGCGTACAGCCTTGGGAATTTTAATACTTATGGGAGGTTCAGCCTTACAGGAGATAAAGGCATCGCGCCTCTGCTGGACATAAAACTGAAATCCAACGGTGATTTTCTCTCTGCGAAGGTGGTTTCTGTAAAGCAGACCAAAGAAAAAGGGCTTGAGCTGGATGCAGAAAACAGGGCTTTTCAGAGGATAAAACAGCTCACAAAACTGGACTTCCCAGAGCAGAATCTGAAATTTGAAGAAAACACGATAAAACTCTGATTTTTCAGTTGAACAAAGATAAAATCCTATTCGAGGGAAAGCGCCTCGGTAGGATTTTTTTTCGTTTTTTTTATATAAAATTTTTAATTTTATCACTTTAAATTTGAAAAAGAAGAAATATCAATTTGTTTTTAAAAATCTACTACTATGTATTGCATAGTTTCGAAAAATTATTTATGTTTGCGACAAGAAATCATAAAATTAATATGAAATGAAAAAACAAATTGCTGTATTATCGCTCCTTATTTCTGCGATGGGATGGGCTCAGGAAAGCAAACCGCAAACCCAAAAGAAAGAGAAGGAAATAAAAGAAGTAACAATTACGAAAACCAAAAAAGCGGTGGAGCAGAAGGCTGACCGCACGATATTTGATTTTTCTGAACAGCCGAATCTCAACACGGGAACGGCTCTGGAGGGAATCAAAAAATTGCCTGGGCTTATCGTTTCAGACCTTACGGGAATGGCATATCAAGGGAAAATTCTGGATGTCTATATGGATGGGCGACCGCTGAATATTACCAGTAATGAGCTGAATGCCTTTCTAGAAGGAATGCCCGCAAATGCCATAGACAGAATAGAAGTGGTGACCAGCCCAGGAGCGGAATATCCAGCGACTTCTGGTGGTGCGATTCTGAATATAATCACTTCAAAATCAGCGAGAAGCTACCTTACTGCGACTTATTCAGGAAATTACTCATTTAGTAATTATGACAAATACCGAAGCAAAACGAACAACTCTATTTTGCTCAATTCCAAAAATAGATGGTTCGGCTGGCAGCTGAATGTAGGGCAGAACTATCTTGAAAATATGAAAAACAATGAAGTAGATGGTATTTCGAGTATATTTAATGATGAAAGGAACAGAGGGTATTTTGCAAAAGCGGCTTTGACTTTTGATTTTAGCCAAAATGATAGATTATTGCTAAATTACAATTTGAATTATGGTAATAGTGATGCAGCAATCCAGAGTAATGGAATATACAGCGGACTGAGCTACAATAGACAAGACGAAACCCAAAGCATGAGGTTGAGACACGAAGCTTCGGCGACTTACCAAAAAAGATTTAGCGGTTCGGATAGAAAACTGGATTTTAAATTCACTTATACAAAAAGAGACAATGATTTTGAACAGAAAAATTTGTTTTTAAATCAAATTCCTACCAATCAGCTTGTTTTGGATAACAGTTCAGATGCGAGAACAGCGGAATTTAGAGTGGATTTTTCCCAGCCTCTTAATCTCTTTGATAAAGGTAAAATCAGTGTTGGAGGGCTTTACGAGAGATTGGATTTTACTACGGAAAGCAGAGGAATTACCAATTTGGACTACCAGAGACAGACCGCGTCTTCTTATGTAGAATTACAGACTACGATAGGGAAGCTGGATTTTATCCTCGGAACTCGTGCCGAAGATTATGACATCAGCGGAACTACATACAACAGCAATACGCATCAATATGATGATTTACATAAGTTCAAGCAATATCGCTTTTTCCCAAATGCCAGCGTGCAGTATAATTTTATGAAAGGAGTGAATTTTGCAGTTAATTATAATAAGAAAATCAGCCTGCCGAGTATTTCTCTTTTGAACCCAAATAACAATACTTATGGAAATGGTAACTTTGGAATATCAGGAAATGCAAATTTACAACCAACAATTTTTGATAATATAGAAGCAAAGATTTCTGCGTTTGATTATGTATTTCTAGGGTATAATTTAAGCTTGGTTAATAACCAAATTATACAAAAAATGATTCGTCGCGGCGATGAGGTCTCTGTAATCAATGAAAATATTTCCTCTGTGAAAATACATAATTTCAATATAGGATTCCCAATTCCTTTTATGATTTTTACAAAGCCAATCAAGGAAATCATGGGTTCTATGAGTACAATCAATCCTGATAAAGTCAGCTTTTTGTATTTCTTTGCAAATTATCAGTTGCAGAGGCTTTCGGAAATCAAGCCTAATGGACTTTGGTTTTTAAACTTAAATGCTCAAATTGTATTACCAAAGGGAATAAAACTGAATGCTAACTATAGTTATATTCCAGCAAAGGTAGGATATTTCTATTTCCAAACTGACGAACCATTGAATAATACGCTGGATATCACACTATCAAGAAAATTCATGAGTGACAGGTTAAATGTTTCATTATATGTGAATGATGTGTTTAATACGAATAAAATGTCCTCTCGCTCTGTTTATCAGACACCTAATGTGTTGATCAGAGATAAGAGTGATACCCGTACTTTTGGGATTTCTGTGAATTATAAAATCCCTACGAGAAATAAATTAGCCAAAGAAAATCCTAATATGCTGGGTAGTGACAAGAAAGAAGACGAAGGAGGATTGATAAAACAATAAAAAAACCCCTCATTTATGAGGGATTTTTTTATTTTAGTTAAGGTCAAAAGCTGCACCGATTTGGAAAGTAAACTGGTTGTTTAGTTTTTCGTAGCCAGTTGCGCTTGTTTTGTATCTTGCGATAGGGAAGGTGATTTCAGAGAATACTCCAAAACCTTTATTAAAGAAGTATCTCGCACCGATATGCCCTCCAAAGTTTTTCAAACTTAAGCTCAAACCTGGGTAAACATCCAGCTGTTCAGGTAGGTTCATAACTCCACCTAAATTAGCATTGAATCTCCCACGAAGGTCAAATCTATCTCCGACAGGAGCTTTTTCTACTCCATTAACATTGTGTTTCGTTCCTAAAAGATAGCTCATCTGTAATCCTACTGAGAAGCTTCTTCCCAGTCCATAGTCAGCTCCTGCTGTGACACCTGTACCTTTGCTTTGGATGTTAGCTCCTACATAAGCTCTGATATCATTAGCACCAGTGAATGCTTCCTGTGAATATGCCACAGAAGAAATTGCCAAAAGCAATCCTGCAATTATTTTTTTCATAAATCAAATTATTTTTGGCAAAAATAAAAATTATTTTAAAAAAAAATATTTAAAATAAAAATATAATTATAATACCCAAAAAAAGAATAATTTTCCATACTCTAGTCCGAGAAATAATAATCGAACTAAAATGATGGAAAACAATAAAGAAAACTTGAAAAAAGCCGCTCTGGACTATCACAGAGCCGAGCCCAAAGGGAAAATCCAAATGGTGCCGTCCAAACCCTACGCTACACAATGGGATTTGAGTCTGGCGTATTCTCCTGGGGTGGCAGAACCTTGTCTTGAAATAGAAAAAGATGCCTCCAAGGTCTATGAATACACTTCCAAAGGAAATTTGGTGGCTGTAATCAGTAACGGAACTGCTGTTTTGGGGCTTGGTGACATCGGTGCTGAGGCTTCTAAGCCTGTGATGGAGGGCAAAGGGCTTTTGTTCAAGGTGTTTGCGGATATCAATGTTTTTGACATAGAAGTTAATGAAAAAGACCCTGATAAATTTGTAGAAATCGTGAAAGCGATAGCGCCTACTTTTGGAGGGATAAATTTGGAAGATATCAAAGCGCCAGAGGCCTTCTATATAGAAAAAAGACTGAAAGAAGAGCTGGATATACCACTGATGCACGATGACCAGCACGGAACGGCGATCATCTCCGCGGCAGCATTGCTCAATGGTTTAGAAATAGCAAGAAAAAAGATAAAGGACATAAAAATGGTGGTAAATGGCGCAGGTGCGGCGGCTATTGCGTGTTCTAAACTTTACATAGAGCTGGGCTTGAAAAAAGAAAACATCATAATGTGCGACAGTAAGGGAGTTATCAGTCATAAAAGAACTAACCTTACACCTGAGAAATTGGATTTTGTTCAAAATACCGAAGCGGAAACTTTGGATGAGGTTTTGGAGGGAGCGGATGTTTTCATCGGACTTTCTAAAGGGAATGTTCTAAAACCTGAGATTTTAGCAAAAATGGCAGAAAATCCTATTGTTTTTGCTTTGGCTAATCCTATTCCAGAAATAAACTATGATTTAGCAAAACAGACCCGCCCAGATGTGATTATGGCAACGGGAAGAAGCGACTATCCTAATCAGGTGAATAATGTTTTGGGATTTCCTTACATATTCCGTGGTGCGCTGGATGTGCAGGCGACTGACATCAATGAAGAGATGAAAATAGCAGCGGTTCATGCCATTGCAGATTTAGCGAAAGAACCAGCGACGGAAGCTGTGAAAAAGGCTTATAATTTGGCTGAAATCAGCTTCGGGAAAGATTATTTCATACCGAAACCACTTGACGGCAGACTATTTGCAAAAGTTTCTACCGCAGTTGCCAAAGCAGCCGTAGAAAGCGGAGTTGCAAGAAAGCCAATCAGTGATTTTGCTGAATATGAAAAGCAACTTTCCGAAAGGAAAAAATAATTTGAAGTTTATAAAAATTCTCTTTTATTTATTAAAGGAGAATTTTTCATTTTAAAATATTAAATTTGCCTAAAATTTTAAATTATTGATTTATGAAAAAGCTTAATTATTTATTAATTGTATCATTTTCTTTTTTAGTGCTTAGTTGTAACAGGAGTGATGAAATGCCTCCGCGCCCGCAGGATCATTTGATAGGAAGCTGGTCTCTTACAAAAACGCGATTGAAAGGGAATATGATAATACTTGGGATAAATACACCAATAGATATGGATGCGCCGATTACTCCTTGTGAAAAAAAGACAAAAACTACTTTTTTACCAGGTGGTACAGGAACTACAGAGGTGTGGGCGAATTTATCTGGAAGCTGTGAAAAGAAAAGAGATGGAAATATCACTTACACTTTTAACAAGGATACCAAAGAATTGGTTGTGCATCTAGGGCCAGAGACTACTCGTTCCATAGTGAAAAAACTTACAAGTACAGAGCTGGAAGCAGAGGAAAGTGTTACTGATTTACGAGTAAGAGGATTCCTCTTTACAGGGACAGTTTATGTAACAATGCAGAAATTATAATTATTTTGGGTTAAAATATCCACAAGCCTTACTTTTTAGTAAGGCTTTTTCATTTCAAAATATTAAATTTGCCTCTTTAAATCATCAGACCATGTTTTACAATCATCAAGAGATAGAAAAGAAATGGCAGAAGTTTTGGAGAGAAAACCAAACTTTCAAAAGCCAACAGCCGTCAGAAAGCAGTAAACCGAAATATTATGTTTTAGATATGTTTCCTTATCCATCGGGGGCTGGGCTTCATGTGGGGCATCCGCTGGGGTACATTGCGAGTGATATTTATGCCAGATTCAAAAGACACCAAGGGTATAATGTCCTTCATCCTGTGGGCTATGACAGCTTTGGGCTTCCTGCTGAGCAATACGCGATTCAGACAGGGCAGCACCCTGTGGTTACCACTGAGGAAAACATCAATAGATACGAACAACAGCTTAAAAAAATAGGCTTTTCCTTTGACTGGAGCAGGGAGATTAGAACCTCTGACCCAGCCTATTACAGATGGACACAGTGGATATTCATAGAGCTGTTTCACTCTTGGTATAATAAGGCTACGGACAGAGCGGAGAACATTTCTACCCTTGTGGCTCATTTTGAAAAGTTTGGGACAGAAAATCTTGATGCTGTGCAGTCTGAGGAACTAAATTTCACTGCGGAGGAATGGCTAAACGCTTCTGAGGCGGACAAACAAGATATTTTATTGAACTACAGAATGGCTTACCGAGCAGAAACTACGGTAAACTGGTGTCCTGCACTCGGAACGGTTCTTGCCAATGATGAGGTAAAAGATGGTAAGTCTGAGCGTGGCGGATACCCTGTTTATCAAAAGAAAATGATGCAGTGGTCTATGCGTATTACAGCTTATTCAGACAGACTTTTGAGAGGGCTGAACGGGCTGGACTGGTCAGAAGCAGTGAAAGAAAGCCAAAGAAACTGGATAGGAAAATCTGAGGGTGCTTTGGTGAAATTCGGTATTAAAGGTTCTGATGATTTCATAGAGGTTTTCACTACTCGCCCTGATACTATTTTTGGGGTGTCATTCGTTACGCTTGCTCCAGAGCACGAATTGGTTTCAAAAATCACTACGCCAGAGCAGAAAGAAGCCGTGGAAGCCTATATAGAAGCCACTTCTAAACGCTCCGAAAGAGATAGAATGGCGGATGTGAAGACTATTTCTGGGGTGTTCACAGGGGCTTATGCAGAACACCCTATTACTAAAGAACCAGTCCCTATTTGGCTTGGCGATTATGTATTGGCGGGATACGGAACAGGCGCTGTGATGGCAGTTCCTGCGGGAGATGAGAGAGACTTTGCCTTTGCGAAACATTTTGATATTGAGATAAAAAACATATTTGACCAAGATATCTCCGAGAAGGCTTTTACTGAGAAAGAAGGTATGGTTTATCAAAATTCGGAGTTTCTAAATGGCTGCGATAGTTATGATAAGGCTGTAAAATCCGTGGTGGAATACTTGGAAAATCATAAAGTAGGAAAATCCAAGATAAACTACCGCCAAAGGGATGCTATTTTCTCACGCCAAAGATACTGGGGAGAGCCTGTTCCTATTTATTATGAAAACGAAATGCCATATACCCTGCCTGTTTCTGCGCTTCCACTTGAGCTGCCAGAAGTAGAAAAATACCTACCGACCGAAGATGGAGACCCGCCGCTTGGGAATGCTAAAAATTTCGCTTGGGATAAGGTTAATCAAAAAGTGGTGTCTACGGAACTTATTGACAATCAAAATGTTTTCCCGCTTGAGTTGTCCACTATGCCAGGCTGGGCGGGGAGCTCTTGGTATTTCTTAAGATACATGAACCCAAATAACGAAGCTGAGTTTTGCGATAAAAATACATCGGACTACTGGGGGCAGGTAGATTTGTATATCGGTGGAAGTGAGCATGCTACGGGGCACCTGCTTTATTCTCGTTTTTGGACTATGTTCCTGAAAGATAGAGGATTTATCAGCCACGAAGAGCCTTTCCAAAAGATGATAAACCAAGGGATGATTTTGGGAATGAGTGCTTTTGTTTATAGATTACAAAATATAGATAGTGAATTATCAAATTTTGATGATAATAGTTATAAAACATATTATTTTTCATCAGGAATTGTAAAAAAAATATCACGATTAAATAGTAAGGAAGAAAAAGCAGAGTATATTACAACATTGTTAAAACCCTTTAAACCTAATTTAATTAAGGTTTTAAATGGAGAATTTCAAAAAATTCATATTGATATTTCTCTATTAAAAGGAACTTCAGACGAGTTGGATTTAGATAAGTTTAAGGCTTGGCGACCAGAGTTTAAGGATGCTGAATTTATCTTGGAAGACGGAAAATACATCACAGAAAGAGAGGTGGAAAAAATGTCTAAATCCAAATATAATGTAGTAAATCCTGATGATATTTGCGAGGAGTATGGAGCAGACTGTCTAAGGCTTTATGAAATGTTCCTTGGGCCGCTGGAGCAGTCTAAGCCATGGAATACACAGGGCTTGAGCGGAGTTTATGGCTTCCTTAAGAAGTTCTATAATCTTTATTTTGATGGGGATACTTTTTCGGTTTCAGAGGAAGAGCCTACGAAAGAGGAGCTTAAAATCCTGCATACATTGATTAAAAAGGTGATTTATGATATTGAGAATTTTTCATTTAATACTTCTGTGTCGCAGTTTATGATAGCCGTGAATGAATTACAGAAACTAAAATGTAATAAAAAAGCTATCTTAGAGCCGCTGGCAGTTCTTATTTCGCCTTATGCACCGCATGTTTGTGAGGAGCTTTGGAGTCTTCTTGGTAATGCAGAAAGTATAGATTTTGCGCCTTTTCCTGCTCTAAACGAGGCGTATTTGGTGGAAGATGAAATAGAATATCCAGTGAGTTTTAATGGGAAGATGAGGTTCAAACTTTCTCTTTCTGCCGAGCTTTCTAAAGAGGAAATAGAGGAAATAGTAATGAAAGACGAAAAAGTAATCCAGCAGCTGGACGGAGCTAAACCAAAGAAAATCATAGTGGTACCGAAGAAAATCATAAATATAGTATCCTAATTTGATAAAGATTTTAAAATTTGGTAAAGTTTTTGATTATTCTATAAATATAGAAGCTTATTTTAATTAAAAAACAGATTTATTTCTTAAAATTTTCAATTTTTGATGAAATAAATTTGTGTAGAACAAAAAAAAGTATTTATTTTACGCAATCAAAAAATAATTTATAATTTAGTTTAGATATGGAAATGAATGTTTCAACTCAAGAGCAACAAGTAGTTGCAAGAAAAACAGGAGGTCTTAACCCATTTTTAGTATTACCACTTTTATTAGTAGTAGGTATTTGTATTTATCTATTTGTTTTTGGTAATCCAGGTAACTTTAAAAATGAAGGACTTTCTGGAATGTCTGTCGCTTTTAGTGATATAGCAGCTAAGGACTTGGTACCTAAGCGTATTATTGGGATGGTGTATTTAGGAGGGTTTATCGTACCTGTTCTTATTACATTTGCTGTTACAGTATTGGTATTCTCTTTAGAGCGTTTCTTCGTTTTGAATAAAGCAGAAGGGGCAGGAAATCTTGAAGGTTTCGTTTTGAAAATCAGACAACTTTTAAAAGAAAATAGAATTTCTGAAGCGCAGGAAGAATGTGACAAACAAAGAGGTTCTGTAGGAAATGTTGTTAAGGAAGCTTTGACTACTTATAAGGCTCTTAGCAAAGATACTACAATGAACAGAGAACAAAAAATGGCTGCTCTTAACAAATCTATCGAAGAGGCTACTACTCTAGAAATGCCTATGATGGAAAAGAACATGTCTATCCTTTCTACATTAGGAACAGTAGCTACATTGGTAGCGTTATTAGGTACCGTAATGGGGATGATTGGTGCGTTCTATGCATTAGGTTCAGGAGGAGGAACTCCAGATGCTGCAGCCCTATCTATCGGTATCTCAGAAGCCTTGATTAACACAGCATTAGGAATTGGTACATCTGCTATTGCTATCATATTTTATAACTTCTTTACATCTAAGATAGATGGTATGACATTTAAGATTGATGAAATCGCAATGTCTATTCAGCAGTCTTTCGCTGAAAATCATAAATAAGATTTAGTGAAAATTCATCTTGATTTTCATCTAAATTTAGTAAGAAGTTTAATTAAAATATAAATAGATAATGGCAAGAATCAAACCAAAAAGACACGGAGTAGTTACTGATATGACTGCCATGTGTGATGTTGCATTCCTGCTTCTTACCTTCTTTATCTTGACAACGGAGTTTAAACAACCCGATGTCGAGGACATTGTAACCCCTTCTTCTATATCAAAATCTAAACTTACAGAAGGAGATAATACAATGACTATTAGTGTAACAAAAGACGGAAGATATTATTTTTCACCGACTAATAATCCATCTCAAAGAGTAGAATTGTTAGAAACAATGGGTGAAAAATATAATATAACATTCACAGAGCAAGAAAAGACTGCATTCCAAAACACTCAGTTTGTAGGGGTTCCAGTTGCACAGTTGAAGGCTTTTCTTCAGTTGCCAGAGGATCAGAGAAAAAAATACAAAGGCTCAATACCAATGGATAGTGCAAACACGCAGCTAGTAGAGTGGGTACAGAATAATGCAAAGATTAACAGAGAAGCTAAACTTGCTGTAAAAGGTGATGGAGGCGCATCTTATGATAAGTTTAAAGTTCTTTTTGAAGGACTGAGAGATATAGAGTTTTATAAATTTGTGTTGGTGACAACAGAAGAATAAACATAAAAGAATAAAAATGGCAGAAGTACAAGTACAAGACAAAGGTGGTAAAGGAGGAAAAGTACGCTCCAAAAAGCAGTCTACAAGAGTAGACATGACACCGATGGTGGATTTGGGATTCCTATTGATTACATTCTTTATGTTTACCACTACTTTCACCAAACCAAACATTATGGATTTGGGACTTCCTGCGAAGCCGAAGCCAGGGCAAGAGGTGCCAACTCCAGAAATTGATTTGACCAATTCTATTACATTTATTATTGCAAAGGATAATAAGTTGTTCTATCATCAGAAAGATGCCGCAGGTCTTAATGTAGAAACATTGGTAGAAACTACCTATGACCGTGAAGGAGTAGAAAAGGTAATAGCTCAAGCAAAAGGTAGAGCGAAGAAACCAGATTTCTTTACAGTGATTATCAAACCAATGGAAGATGCAAGTTTTAGAAATTTCGTTGATATCCTTGATGAGATGGAAATTACTGGTAGTAAGAGATTTGCTATAGGAGAGATTAAGCCTTTTGAAAAGGCTGTCTATGAACAAAAAGTGAAATAATTAAAAACCAACAGTATGGCAGATAAAGAATTAGAATACACAGATTTTGAGGAACTTGTATTTGAAGATAGAAATAAAGAATATGGTGCCTATGACCTGAGAAAAAGTTATAAATGGTTTTTAACTAAAGCTTTCTTTTTGGGGACAGTAATTTTTGTTGCGGCTATTATTTTACCACTTGTTTATGTTGCAGCTACAGAAGGGGAAAAAGTAAAAGAAACTCAGGTGGATATTGATCTGCTCCAACACACTGAGGCTCCAGAAGAAAAAATAGAAGAGGAAAAACCAAAAGAAGATGAGGAAATCCATGAATCAAAACCGGATGAACAAAGTATTCAGGATTTGGCTCAAAAGGTGGATGATATTCCTCAGCAACAGACAATTCAGGATTTAGTTCCGGAACCTAAAGCAGAACCTAAAAATGAAACTCCCCCTCCTACAAATGATGAGAAGAAGGATGTAGCTACAGGAGTCAAGACTCAAGAAGGAACTAAAGATACAGGCTACCAAGGAGACCAAAGAAGAGATGGAGTGGAAGGAGGACAAGGTAACCAGTCTAAGAGAGATGATAGTAAAGTGGTAGAAAATAAGGTAGACACTAATATCGTCCATACTTCAGTAGATGTAGAAGCTGACTATGGTAATGGAGGATTGAACGGGTTTAGAGCAAAAGTTATGGAGAACTTTGATAATGAAGCTGTAGAGGGAGAAGGTGTTCTTACTACGACTGTTAAGTTCGTTGTAGAAACTAATGGTACTGTTTCCCAAGTAAAAGCTACGGGTTCTAATGCTGACTTTAACAGGGAAGCTGAGAGAGTGGTAAGATCCATAAAAGGATGGAAACCAGCTAAAAAAGGAGGAGTTAATGTAAGATCTTATTATAGTCTTCCATTAAAAATGAAGTTTGAATAATTTTAACTTAATAAAAAAAGAGAAGTAAAATACTTCTCTTTTTTTATTATATTTGTCATGATGTTTTATAATATATTAACATTCGTTGTAGGGATTTTGTATATCATTGTTGGTGTTTTTGTGATTATTACAAAATCATTTGGAGTAAAATTAGAGCCTATGCCTGGCGAATGTCTTGGGTGCTTTACTTTGTATTTATGGGGTATTTAGATTAGTTAGAGCGTTTATTCGTTTAAGAAAAGAAAGAAGAGATGAGGAATAATTTAGTTTTATATATTTTATTGGCATTTTTGGTTTTTTCATCTAAAAGCGAGGAGCAAAAAAAGAAGAGGCTACACCACTCCACACTAGAGGTGAAACCACTTCGCAGTATGATGATACTTTCGCTAATATAGAAGGAGTGAAGATCGTAGATAAACCATTAGACACGGAGGAGATTCATACTTCAGTAGATGTAGAAGCTGACTATGGTGATGGAGGATTGAATGGGTTTAGAACAAAAGTCATGGAGAACTTTGATAGTGAAGCGGTGCAAGGAGAGGGAGTTCTTACTACAACAGTAACATTCGTAGTAAAGAGTAACGGAACTGTTTCTCAAGTAAAAGCTATAGGATCTAATCCTGACTTTAACAGAGAAGCTGAGAGAGTGTAAGATCCATAAAAGGATGGAACCCAGCTAAAAAAGGAGGAGTTAATGTAAGATCTTATTACAGCCTTCCATTGAGGATGAAGTTTGAATGACTTTTAACTTAATAATAAAAAGAGAGAAGTATTTTGCTTCTCTTTTTTTATTATATTTGTCACTATGTTTTATAATTTGTTATCATTCATTGTAGGGGTTTTATATATCATTGTAGGTATTTTTGTGATTATTACAAAATCATTTGGTGTGAAATTAGAGCCTATGCCTGCAAATGTGCTGGGTTTTTTACTCTGTATTTATGGGGTATTTAGGTTAGTTAGAGCGTTTATTCGTTTAAGAAAAGAAAGAAGAGATGAGGAATAAATTAGTTTTATATATTTTATCAGCATTTTTGGTTTTTTCATGTAAAGGAAAAGAGCAAGAAAAAACGGCTAATGTTCATACCAGTGGCGAAATCACCCTGCAATATGATGATTCTTTTACTAATATAGCAGAAGCATTGTCTCATCGGTATATGAATGCTTACCCTAACACAAAAATAAACTTAAAAGTCAGCAAAGAAGACCAAGTATTGGAGGATTTGCTCAATCATAAAGTGGATGTTATCATCATGTCTCGTGAGCTTACCGAACAGGAACGAAAATACTGGGATGTGAAGACAAAACTTCCATGGCAGCCTTCTTATTTTGCGGCGGATGCAGTGTGTTTTGTGGTGAATAAAAACTCAGAAAAACAGCATGTTTCTTTGGAAGAAATAAAGGAAATGCTCAAATCAGGAGATAAAAAATTGATTTTTGATGGCGCGAATACAAGTAATCTGAATGCCGTGCTTCAAAAGTTAAATTTAGATATCAAAGATGTGAAATATTCTCGTTTAGAAGGGAATGAGAACATTATAGAAAGTTTAGAGAAATTTTCTAATCATATCGGTGTAATCAGTTATAATA
>CAUQMH010000030.1:0-16725 GCA_963519075.1 uncultured Flavobacteriaceae bacterium | reverse complement strand
ATACAGAGTCGTTTACTTTCTTGGTTTTTTCGGCTACGATAGCCCCTTCGTTTTCCTCTGTTCTAGCGTTGTAGGCTATGGCTTGTTTGGTTTTATAGTTGTAGCTTACCTCGTTGTATTCATATTTTTTGCCGCCCTGTGTGGCCACGGCAGGTTTGGTTATTTTTCCCGAAGAATCTACCATTCCCCTTGCAAAAATAGTTCCTCCTTCCCAGTCTATGCTGATATAGTCAGCCTCTATCTGCATATCCTGATAGTTTATCTGGGCGTTTTTGTTAAGGAAAGTCATTTTTTTCTCAACATCAAAACGGCTGTTTTCTGCTTTGCTGAGCAATATGTCCTCTAATTGTTCGTTTACTACAACGACAGTATCTTTTTTTCCTTTATTTTCTTCAATATTTTTAGGGTTTGTTTGTGCTAAAAAATTGTTAAAAATTAGGATAATTAAGATTTGTAAGGTAAATTTGAACTTTTTATTTATCAATGGTAAGATTTTAATGCCCCAAAAATAATAATTTTAAACAGATGAGAATAAATAAATTTTTAATAAGAGCAACTTTAACAGTAATTTTAACATTATTTTTTATCCCAGCCTACGCACAGAATAAGAAGTTTACGGTTGTTTTGGATGCAGGGCATGGTGGGTCAGACCCTGGTTCATACAGAACTTTTTCGGATTTGGGAACTCTGAACGAAAAGGATATCACCTTGGCTGTCACTCTATTGATTGGGAAAAAATTAGAAAAAAATAAAGATTTTAAAGTTATATACACTAGAAAAACAGATGTTTATCCTACACTTACAGAAAGGACTAATTTAACCAACCGAAGTAAGGCAGATTTATTCGTATCAATGCATTGTAACGCTTCCAAAAGACCAGAGGCTTATGGGTCAGAAACTTTCGTACAAGGACCAAACCAAAACAAAGAAAATTTAGAAGTAGCAAAAGCCGAAAACGATGTGATCTATCTTGATGAGCAGGATAGAGAAACCTTTGCTTCTTATGACCCAAATTCCCCAGAATCTCTAATCGCTCTAAAAATTCAGCAAAGTAAATATTTAGAAAGCAGTCTTTTATTGGGAGGACTTATAGAAGATAACTTTGTGAATAAAGATAAAAGATATTCAAGAGGTGTGAAACAGCAGAACCTCCATGTTTTACGAAGAAATGCAACGCCTTCAGTTTTAGTGGAAATGGGTTTTGTTAGTAATTATGAAGAAGCTAAATATATATCCAGCCAAGAAGGGCAAGAAGCTATAGCGGAGTCTGTATATCAGGCTATTGTGAATTATAAGAAAAGACTGGATAGAAATGTAAAAGCAGAGCCAGTAAAAGAACCAGAAAAACCAATGAAAACGGATAGTCGTATCCTGCTGATGAGTTCTGTAACTAAATATAATGAAGGAGACCCTGCATTTAGAGGTTTGAAATATATTTTGACCATAAAAGAGGGCTCTATGTATAGATACTATTACAGCACGACTAATTATGCATCTATACGAGATGAAAACTTGAAAACAGCGAAAGATGCTGGATTTAAAAATGCTACAGTAGTTAATTTTACACCTGACCAAAAGTTATCACAAGGTTATTATACTATAGAATTAGCCGCTTCACCATCAAGGCTGCCAAAAGATTCTCCTGTAAATAAAATTTCTGATGTCAAAAGAGAAAAAATAGGAGACATGCATTACTATACTGCAGGAAATGTAAAAACCCTTGAAGAAGCCGTAAAACTGAGAAAACAGATGGAAGAAAAAGGTATAAAAAATCCCGTAATCCAAAAAAATAATAAATAATTTTTCAAAAAAATTTGGTGGGATAGAAAAAGTTTGTATATTTGCAAACGCAAAAAAAAACAGTTGGCCCGTTCGTCTATCGGTTAGGACTCAAGATTTTCATTCTTGCAAGAGGGGTTCGATTCCCCTACGGGCTACTTTTTAAATTTAAAATAGTAGTAGTAATAAATTTACTTTGTAAAATATTTAAAAGATTATGGCAAATCACAAGTCAGCATTAAAAAGAATTAGACAGTCTGAAAAAAGAAGAGTGAGAAACAGATACTATCATAAAACTGCTAGAACAGCTATGAAAGTATTAAGAAACGAAGAAAGTAAAGCTGTTGCATTAGAACAATTACCAAAAGTAGTTTCTTTGTTGGATAAATTGGTAAAAAGAAATATCATCCACAAAAACAAAGCAGCTAATTTGAAGAGTAAATTAACAAAACATGTTAATAAATTAGCATAAGAAAGTATAGTTGGCCCGTTCGTCTATCGGTTAGGACTCAAGATTTTCATTCTTGCAAGAGGGGTTCGATTCCCCTACGGGCTACAAAAGAAAGACCTTTGGTAACTATCAAAGGTCTTTTTTGTTACTTTTATCAAAGTGTTTTTAAAAATAACAAATATCCTTTTATGTGATGAAAGTAAATCTTACACAAAATAAAAATTTAAAAATATTCAAAATAATTTCTCAGGTTGCCCATGATAGACGGCAGTCTGTATATATTGTCGGTGGGTATGTCCGAGACCTGCTGCTCGGTAGAAAATCTCCTACGGATATTGATTTTGTAACAGAAAGCAGTGGAATAGAACTGGCACAAGCTGTTGCAAAAAGTATCAATCCTGAAACTAAAGTTTCTGTTTTTAAAACTTATGGAACAGCGATGTTTCGTTATGAAAATTTAGAACTAGAATTTGTAGGTGCGAGAAAGGAAAGCTACAGCGCTGACAGCCGAAATCCTCAGGTGGAACAAGGAACATTGGAAGATGACCAAAAACGCCGGGATTTCACGGTAAATGCGATGGCTATTTCTCTTAATAAAGAAAATTTTGGGGAACTGATAGATCCGTTTAATGGAATGGAAGATATGGAGCAGAAGATACTTCGAACTCCACTAGAACCAGTCCAAACTTATTCGGATGACCCTTTGAGAATGATGCGCGCCATTAGATTTGCTTCTACGCTTGGTTTTTCAATAGAACAAAAATCATTGGAAGCCATAGAAAAAGAAGCGAAAAGAATAGAAATAATCACTGTGGAGCGGATAATGGTGGAGTTTAATAAAATCATGCTGTCCGAAAAACCTTCCGCAGGATTAGAAATCATGAAAAAAACAGGACTTTTGGATATTGTCTTGCCAGAGCTTACAGCATTAGAAGGGATAGAAGAAGTAGAAGGGCAAAAGCATAAAGATAATTTCTGGCATACGCTGGAAGTGGTGGATAACATCTCAAAAAACACGGATAATCTTTGGCTCAGATGGGCAGCGCTGCTGCATGATGTGGGCAAAGCACCGACAAAAAAATATGTAAAAGGAGCAGGGTGGACATTTCATGGGCATGAGTTTTTAGGGTCAAAAATGGTGAAAACTATATTCCAAAGGCTGAAACTTCCACTAGGGAAGGATATGAAATATGTTCAAAAAATGGTGAAATTGTCTTCTAGGCCGATTGCCCTTATTTCAGATGATGTTTCGGATAGTGCTCTGCGTAGGATGCTGTTTGATGCAGGGGAGGATTTAGAGGATTTGTTTACCCTTTGTAAAGCAGATATCACGACAAAAAATTCTTATAAACAGGAAAAATTCAAAAAGAATTTCGAATATGTGGCGAAAAAAATAAAGGAAGTAGAGGAAAAAGACCATGTTAGGAATTTTCAGCCGCCAATAACAGGCGAGGAGATTATGCAGATGTTTAACCTAAAGCCTGGCAGGGAGATAGGAATTTTGAAGGAAAGAGTAAAAGAGGCTGTTTTGGAGGGAGAAATTCCTAATGAACATGAAGCCGCAAAAGAATTAGTAATGCAAGAAGCAAAAAAAATTGGACTTATCTAAGCCCAATTTTTTTATTTTTAATTTTTGTAGAAAGCATTCGTTCCTATTCCTGAAAGGAAAGTTTTCAAAATAGTTCCAGAAGGAGTGTGGATGCTTACTTTACTGGCTTGAGTAAATCCATTGGCATCGGAAATGTAAATAAGCCCATCTATCACATTAAATCCATAAAGAGTGGAATATCCGTTTTCTGCAACACTAAATATAGGGCTGCTTGGGGCGGTGCTGGAAGAAAGTTCCATAGAATATACTCCTGTTCTTGCTGTGAAGTAGATATTTCCATTATCTATTTCGATGTTGTTGGCATTTTTTATTCCTGTGAGAGTTATCGTATTTGTGAGGCTTCCGCTGGAATTATATTTATAAATGTAGGAATTGGCTTCGGTAGGTTTTCCTGCTATTACATAGACATTGTTGTTATAAGAAATGGTTTTGTTGATGGCTCCATTAGGAATGGTGATGGTTCCTGTTACGCTATTAGAAGCGGAGGAAATGATAGTCAGCTTGTTTCCTGTCCCAAAACCTGCATTTTGAACAAATACATTGGTTCCAGCAGTTACGATTCTTTCAACGACCTCACTGCTAGGGATTTTTTTAATTAGACTGTTATTTTCTGTATTATAAATAGTTACGCTTTGTTCTCCGCCGTAAGTGCTGTTGGTAACATAAGCCTGATTTCCTGCAAAAGTGATGTAACGAGGATTTTTTATATCCTGTGTGATTTCGGCTTTTTTCTGGAAAGTATATCTATCAGTAACGATGATTTTGTTAGAATTATTCACTACAAGATAGGCTTCTCCATTGTGGAAATTCACATACTGAAGGACATCTCCTAGGTTTTCTCCATTTGTAGTTTTGTAGATATCGTTTTTGATGGAGGAAAACCCTCTGCTGATGTAGCTTAGTCCTGCATTGGGAGTTCCGAATTTACCTTCATTTGCTACGAGAATTCCGTTTTCGTGCTTTTCTGCAGGAATGATAGCATCTGCTTCGTCTCGGTTACAAGAAACGGCCGTTAGGGCTAAAAGAGCGATAAGCCCTGTGATTTTAAAATTTTTCATAGAATGTAAATTATTAAAAATTGATATTAAAATTGATATTATAATTTCTCAAAGGCAGCGGATAGTAGTCGCTGGTTTTATAGACTTGATTTAGAATGTTGTTAATCTTTCCGCCCAAAGTGATGTTCTTCTTTAAATAAAACTTAACTCCTGTGTTTACAATGGTGTAATGAGGCAGCTGGTAGTTTTTGTTTTCATCGGTCGTTGTGAAAACTTCGCTGGTAAACATTCCTTGGATAAATAGGTTTAAATACTTGTTTTTCAGTGAAATAAGCCCGTTGGCTTTATACTTTGGTACATAGGAAAGTGATTTGTTTTTTTCTGTGTCTTTGGAGTTGGTATAGGCGTAAGAAAGACTTATTTTCAAAGTGTTTTTGCCTATATTACGGGTGTAATCAGCATAAATTTCACCACCAAAGGAGCGGATTTTTTTACTGTTAAATGGCGACCAATATCCAGAAGAAGTGGGCAGCCACTGGATAAGATTTTCTATATCGTTATAAAAAGAAGCAATGTCTATATTTAGGTTTTTAAACTTGAATAAATGATTGATTTCAAACTGATATGCCGTCTCTGGTTTTAGGTTTAGATTTCCGCCTGGCTGCCAGTATAAATCATTAAAAGTAGGATATCTAAAATTTTTAGAAGCGTTTAGTTTTAATGAATAATTTTTGGTAAAATCTATACGAGAGCCCACGAAAAAAAGATAAGGACTTTCTATATTTTCTACCAAATCTTTCCTGAGTGAGCCTTCTATATAAAGGCGTGAAAATAGATTTTTATTAGCCGTAATCGCCAGATAACCAGTGTTTCTCTTAGGGTTTGTGATTCCAGAGGAGTATCCCTCGGTGGAATTGTATTGGTATTCGCTGATTAGATTTATACTGAAATTATTAGGCTTTTGATAAGAAAAATCATTGCGGACGAGCCAAGTTTTTCCTACGGCGCCATTGCTTTTGGGTAAATTTATATCGTTATAATAATCGTATTTTTCACTCAGAAAAGCCAGTTTCAAATCATTATGAAAATTGCCATAATCGCTCTGCCAGTTAATCATGGTTTTTAGTCCATCGGTGGAATATTTGGTTTTTGTCTGGCTTTCAGAAAAAACAGGATAATGCTGTAATCCTGTATTCCACAGCGAAAACATTGCGATTTTCTGATGGTCATTAAAACGATAGGCAGCAGAAATAGAGTAGTTGTACTGGTGGTAGGCTCCGTTTCTGTTGATGTATTTTTCTTTTGGGACTTCGTAGTTGTTTTCGCTTTTTGCAAGGGCGGTGTTTAGTTTTACAGAAAAATTATCATTGTTGTAAGCTATTTTTAAAGCCGAATTTAAAGTGTTAAAAGACCCAAATTCCGAGAACAAATTCCCGTTAAGCCCTTTTCCGAACTGGATTTTATCATCCAAATGTATCGTTCCGCCGATGGCGCCCGTGCCGTAGGAAATGCTTCCTCCACCAGCTTTTACACTGATTTTATCAAAATTAAGAAGTCCAATATTATTAATATCTCCCTGCCCTAGAAACAAGGAATTGATATTGATACCGTTCCAGATGAAAGCTGTCTGCTGCGCCGTTGTCCCGCGAAAAGAGGGCGAAGACACCATTCCTCTTCCATTTTCTTTGATGTAGAGAGGTGTAGAAAACCGAAGGGTTTCCGAAAGATTGCTGGTATTTTTATGAATATTGTCAGAAAGATTGATAACCTTCTGGAAATGTACAGATTCGTTCAGTTTTTTATCCGAAATAAAAACTGTATCTATTTTTTTCTCTTGTGCAGCGACAAAGGAGACAACTCCCAAAATGATTAGGAAAATATACTTTTTAATCATAATTCTACTTTTCCTCCGAAAGTTTTGTTATTAAATTTATATCTGGCAGGTCTCCTGGCTTTTGCATTTCTACGCCTTCCCGCGTTAGCAGTGGCTTTTTTGTAGAAACTTTTTTTGCAATTTACAGTTGCGGGGACAGCTCGGGGTTTTCGCCCGATTCCCTTTTCATCTATTTCTCAATAGAACCAAAATATAATAAAGACAAGTGCTATAAGCCGGATTCTGTCCTTTGAAAAATCAAAGTGCTTGTTATTTATCTACATTTTATATTGCTATAAAACTTTAGCCACTTACCCCTCGGCATTGGACGAGCTACCCTTAGTTGCCGATATACTTAGTGTTGCACCGCATAGAGTTTACCTGATTTCACTACAGCCGTACTGTACTTGCTTTCTGTTGCACTTGTCCTCGTATCGCTACGGACGGGCGTTACCCGCTATGCTGCTCTGTGGTGTCCAGACTTTCCTATTTCATAAAGAAATCAACAAGCCACACTTGTCACGGCAAATATAGAATTAAAAAATTGAAAATAAAAAACCTCCTGCAAATTAAAATTTACAAGAGGTAAAAACTAATAACCATGAAAACTCAAATTTAATATGAGAATCTTATTTTGGATATTATCAAATATCGTGCCAAAAATATTAAAAACAAATATACATATGTGAAAATTAAATCGTATTTTTGCGGAAAATAAATTTTAAGAAAATGGCAGGAAAGATTACATTTACAATGATTAAGCCAGATGCAGTAGCAGACGGGCATATCGGAGCGATTTTAGGAAAAATTTCAGAAGCTGGATTTAAAATCAAAGCAATGAAACTTACTCAGCTTACTGTAGCTGATGCTAAAAAATTCTATGAAGTTCACGCAGAGAGACCTTTCTACGGAGAATTAGTAGAGTTTATGTCTTCTGGGCCTATCGTAGCAGCTGTTTTGGAAAAAGACAACGCAGTAGAAGATTTCAGAAAATTGATCGGTGCTACTAACCCTGCAGAAGCAGCAGAAGGAACTATCAGAAAAATGTTCGCAAGAAGCGTAGGAGAAAACGCTGTTCATGGTTCTGACTCTGATGAAAACGCACAGATAGAAGCAGCATTCCACTTCTCAGGAAGAGAAATTTTCTAATTAAACTTAAATAAAAAAGATTACCATTTTTGGTAATCTTTTTTATTTCCTCAAACTTTATAATATCAAAAATCAAGGTAAAAAGAATTGATATCAAAGAAATAACTGACTGTGGTTCCGTCAGGTTTTTGTACTTTTAGTTCATCATAGTAGGATTTTCCTTCGTTTATCAATGCTTGGCTTATAACCCAGCAGCCTTCGCAGTTTTCTCTGATGTATTGATATTCTTCAGGTACGCTGTTTACTTTTATAGGATTGGAAATAGAAAGACCCAGTTCACCTTTTTTCTTGTTTTTCTCAGGTGTTTTTCTTGTGTCAATAAATTCATAATCAGATTTATTCATTTCTACACCAATATGCTCAGCTTTGAATTTAACTTGATTTTTATTTAAAACTTCGTAAGAATAGTGGTCAGTTTTTTTTGTGAAATCATGGAATTCATAGAATTTTCCATTTTCTACCCACCAAGTTCCTGTTTCTTCAAAGCTAGAAACATCACCATTTTCTTCGACTGTGAATTCAAGGGAAAAAGAACCGTTTTTAAGTCTTTTCATTACCCAGCTTTTTTTCACACCTTCCATTTGATTATTTTCTTCTGAACCTGCCCATTCTCCTACCAGCCTGTTGTCTATTTGTTTTCCATCAGGTAATGTACTAAATGTTCCTGAACAAGAAAGCACAGCAAAATAAACTAAAAAAGCAAATAAAAATTTTAGATTTTTCATAATAATTAAATTTTTTTAAATCGAAACAAATTTACATTTATTTCTTCATTCTTCGAATACAAAAAACAAGATTTTTTGAAATATTTTAGTACATTTAGTTTTTTAAAACTTATTTTTGTAGTTTATTTTATTTTTATGATAAAGAGTATTCCCATAGAGCGGATTTTGTTTTTGGACATTGAAACGGTTCCACAAATTGGAAACTGGAACGAAGTCCCTGAAGAAGAAAAAAAACTTTGGGATAAGAAAACGCTACGGCAGCGCGGAGAAGATGTTTCAGCAGCGGATTTCTATCAGGAAAGAGCAGGAATTATGGCGGAATTTGGAAAAATCATCTGTATTTCTGTGGGAATGCTGGAAAAAGATAATCGTTTGAAAATCAAATCTTTTTATGGTGATGATGAGAAAAAACTGCTGGAAGATTTTGGAAATATTTTTAACAGCCCTAGGTTGCAAAATATAATCCTCTGCGCCCATAACGGCAAGGAATTTGATTTTCCGTGGATTGCCCGAAGGATGCTTATCAATGGTTTTCAGCCGCCTGTTCCGTTCCAGACTTTCGGGAAAAAACCTTGGGAAGTTTCGCATTTGGATACTATGGAACTTTGGAAATTCGGCGATTGGAAGAGTTTTATTTCTTTAGAACTGATGGCGCATATCTTCGGAGTGCCTACACCAAAGGATGATATAGACGGCTCTATGGTGGCAGAAATTTATTATCAGGAAAAGGATTTGCAGAGGATAGTAGAATATTGTGAAAAAGATGTTTTAACTTTGGCGAATGTTTTCCGAAAAATGAGGCAGGAAGATTTATTGACTAAATCCGAATAATTAGAGAAAAAGAGAAATTATATGAAATTAACAGATGAACAAATCACATCACTAGGGGAGGAGGTTATAAAGGTGCTGAAAACCATCTACGACCCAGAAATCCCTGTGGATATATACGAGCTGGGGCTGATTTATGATGTGCAGATAAGTGACGAGGGGGAAGCAAAAGTGCTGATGACCCTCACTACGCCCAACTGTCCTGTAGCGGAGAGTCTTCCGATGGAGGTGGAAGAGAAAGTGGGTGAAATAGAAGGAATTACAAAATCCAAGGTGGAGATAACCTTCGAGCCAGAATGGGAAAAGGACATGATGAGCGAAGAAGCTAAATTTGAATTAGGATTATTATAAAAAACACTGATTTTCAGTGTTTTTTCTTTTGTGTTAATTTCGTTAAGAAATGCGCTTGTTTTTTTAACCTTTTTTAACAAAGCTTGTTTTTTGCTCTATTTTAGGAGCGTTGCGGTTTAGTTTTGGTTTAAAATATCAAAGAAAAAACATCACAGGACGAAAAAAATATGAAGATTCTATAAATGGGTATAAATTTGCCTCAACTAATTCAAAAATAAAACTATTTGACATGAAACGACTTATTTTTTTTGGTCTAATGACTTTTACACTTGGAGCTTCATTTGACAAGGAAAAAGGAGTAAAAACGAGCACAGCTTCATATTACCATGATAAATTTAATGGTAGAAAAACAGCAAGTGGTGAGATTTTTGACAATAAAAAAATGACAGCTGCAAATAAAACCCTTCCATTCGGGACAAAGGTAAAAATTACCAACTTAAAGAATGAGAAAAGCGTAATTGTAAGGGTGAATGACAGGGGGCCTTTTTCTAAGAAAAGAGCTTTTGATCTAAGTAAGGCAGCATTTAGTAAGATAGCAGACCTCAGAAGCGGCGTAGTTTCTATAAGCTATGAGGTTGTGGAATAAGATAATTGTATACTTTTAATTTTTAATCTGTTTTATTATTTTAAAAACACACTTTCCCAAAATGGAAAGTGTGTTTTTAATTTGTATTTTAATGATTGATATTTTCTAGTTTTTCGGGTGTGTGTTTGTATTTGAAAACTATCATAAACATAATCGCTACAGCAAGGGCATAGTAAGCGAAAATAGCCCAAGCGCTATACCAGCCATTCATCTTTGTGACAGGGTCTATGTCGGAGAAAATCTGATAGTGGTTTACGATTTCTCCAGCTACAAGCATCCCGATAGTAGAGCCAAAACCATTGGTCATCATCATGAAAACTCCTTGTGCAGATGAGCGGATATTGGCATCAGTTTCTTGGTCTACGAATAGCGAACCTGAAACATTGAAAAAATCAAAGGCAACACCATAGACAATCATGGAAAGGATAAACATCCAAACTCCGCTGCCTGGGTCTCCCACAGCGAACAGCCCGAATCTTAGGAACCATGAGAACATAGCCATAAGCATCACTTTCTTTATTCCAAATCTCTTTAAACAGAAAGGAATCAGTAAGATACAGAGCGTTTCTGAAACTTGTGAAAGTGAAATCAAAGCATTGGCATTATTAGCACCCCAAGAATCTGCATACTGAGGAATATCTTTGAAACTCGTAATGAAAGGATTGGCGTAGCCGTTGGTAATTTGTAGGGAAATTCCTAGTAACATTGAAAATACAAAGAAAATCGCCATTTTTTTATCCTTAAATAGAGCAAAAGCCTTCAGACCAAGGGCATCGGATAGCGTTTGTTTTTCATCGGATTTATTGGTAGGACAGTGCGGCAAGGTGAAAGAATAAGCAAACAGTACAATTCCCAAGAATGCCGATACAAAAAACTGAGCATAAGTATTTTGGAAACTTACAAATTCTTGTGAATTAGAAAAATTAAGAGTGAAACTACCGTTTTCAAATCCAGCAAAATTCACAAAAAGCATCGCAACGATGAAACCTATCGTCCCAAAAGTTCTGATGGGTGGGAAGGTTTTTATAGTATCAAAATTATTATTGATTAAAGCAGAATAAGCTACCGAATTAGAAAGGGCAATAGTCGGCATGTAGAACATTACACTTAGAGAATACAAAGTAAAAAGAGTAGTGAAGTCCGTGCTGTCACTATGCTGCATGCCATAATATCCCGCCGCTCCCAAGAAAATAGCAGCAATGAGGTGGGAAATCCCCAAAAGTTTTTGTGCAGGAATCCAGCGGTCTGCGATAATTCCCATGATGGCAGGCATCAGAATGGATACAAAGCCCTGCATGGCATAAAAAAGTCCAATCTGCTGTCCAAGTCCGATAGAACCTAAATAATTTCCCATAGAAGTAAGATAGGCTCCCCAAACTGCAAACTGGAGGAAACTTAGAATGATAAGTCTGACTTTAATGTTCATTTCTTTGGTTTATTCTATATTATGATTTCTATTTTTTATTTCTTCTTGAATTTTTAGAGCGAGGTCAAAATCCTCATTTTTTACGGCTTCATCCAGCTCTTCTTGTAGTTCCTGAATACTTTTCACAGGTTCTGTGATGACATCTGGATATGTTTCTTCCATTTCATCATCTTCTTCCTGTAGATTTAGTAAAATTCCTGCTTCATCCAATACCTCCTGAGTGGTGTATACAGGCGCATCAAATCTTATTGCCATCGCTACTGCATCAGATGTTCTAGAATCTAGAGTGATACTATCCCCGATGAGTCTATTGGTAAAATTGATATTAGAAAAAAATACCCCGTCTACTATCTTATAAATCACAACGGATTCTATGATATAGCGGGTGTCTTCTATAAATCTTGCAAATAAATCATGAGTAAGCGGTCTAGTAAGCTTAAAATCTTTTTCTAGTCCCATAGAGATAGACTGAGCTTCGAAATTACCGATTACGATGGGCAGTTTTATCCCTGTTTCTGGCTCTTCCAGCAATAGGGCATAGGCACCAGACTGAGTCTGACTGTATGAAATACCTCGGATAAATAGTTTTTTATAATCCATAGGCACAAAGATATTACTTTTGTAGAAAAAATGAAACTTCAAGAAAAAAATCCCACAAAAATCTTTTAGATTCTTGTAGGATTTTAATCAAATATAAGTTTAAAAATTATGTTTTAAGGCATGGTGAAACCTCTTCTAGTGGCTCTTCCGTATTCATCGAGATAAACCACAGAAACAGTTCCTTTGTAATTTTTCAGTAGATTTTCTATATCTTTTTGAGAATTAACAGGTTTTCCATTTATTTCCATGATGATATAGTTATCTACGACACCTATTTTGGAGAGTTCTCCGCCATCTACGATGTTTCTAGCGATGACACCGCTGTTTAGTCCATAGCTTACTTTTACTCTGTCGCTTAGGCTTTCAAATTCGCCTCCGATTTTTTCAGTTACGCTGAGGTCAGCTTTGCTTCGTAGAGAGGTGTTTCCTTTTTGGTCTTTTAGAGCGGCAGTAGTTTTGTGCTCTTTTCCGCCTCTTATGTAGGTTACAGAAACTTTGTCCCCAGGTCTCTTGCTGCCGATAGCTAGAGAAAGGTCAGAGAATCCGTCGATGTTTACATTGTCTATTTTAGTAATGATATCTCCAGTTTTGATTCCTGCATCTTCTGCACCACTATTTTTAGCAACATCTGTTACATAGATACCTTTTCCAGATTTTAGGCTGGTTTTGTTTCTTTGGTTGTATGTTTTAACTTGTAAATCGTTAGATAAATCTAAAGATCCAACTCCCAAGAATCCTCTCTGAACAAGACCAAATTTCTTGATATCTTCTACTACTTTTTTCGCTAAATTAGCAGGAACAGCGAATCCATATCCTTCGTAATATCCAGAAGATGATGAGATTGCAGAGTTTATCCCAATCAAATCACCGTTTAGGTTTACCAGCGCACCTCCGCTGTTTCCTTTGTTGATGGCAGCATCAGTTTGGATAAAACTTTCAATCGGTGTTCTACTCTGCTGGCTGAGAAGGTCTATATTTCTGCCTTTTGCAGAGACAATTCCCGCCGTAACGGTAGAGTTAAGCCCCAATGGATTTCCCACAGCAAGAACCCATTGTCCTACCTCAACTAAATCCGAGTTCGCAAAGTTAAGATAAGGAAGTCCTTTGTCTTCTATTTTTAGTAGTGCGATGTCTGTACTCGGGTCAGTTCCGATGAGTGTCGCAGTGTAAGTTTTTTTGTTGCTTAGAACTACTTCTAGTTTGCTAGCTCCTGCTACCACATGGTTATTTGATATGATGTATCCATCAGGCGAGATTATAACTCCCGAACCCAGCCCAGAAGGCAGGTCTTTTGGTGCTTCTTGTCTTTGGCTTCTATTATTTCTGAATCCATCTCCGAAGAAAAACTCAAAAATATCCTGATCCATAGATCTTCCAGAGGAAGGCATATTGTTTTGGTAGTTTCTTATCGTAACTACGGCAGGAACTGTTGTTTTAGAAGCTTTTACGAAGTTGTCAGAAGACGCTCCGTTCAGTCCTGCTGGGATGGCGTTTTTCCCAGAAGTAGAGAAATAAGAAAAATCGGTGTTGTTTTGTTCTTCATTAAAATAGTTAATTGCTCCAAAGGTCGTCGCCCCAGAAAGTATTCCTACTAATGCAAAAGGAGCAAGTTTTTTCAATTGGTTTTTCATATAAATGTTGTATTTATTTTGATTTTGTTGATACAAATTTAATGCAAAAACCATCTTGTTTCATTGGTTTTAACTAAGTTTAACAAGAATTATAAGATTTTTAGAATGGAAACTGTCAATTGGCTGGGAATAGTGGTTATTGTGTCTAGGAATTTTTAGTTTATCTTTGTTTCAGAGAAAGAAATTAAGAAATGCAACAGAAAAAAATCATGTTCAAAATCCAAAACGCTTATCAAAAAATCGTTTTTTCTATTCATGGGCACCGAGAAAGGAAGGATAATTTTGAAGATTGGCTAAAAGTAGAAGTGAAGGTGAAAGATGATTTAGAAGGAAAATATTATACACAAGTAAGTGAGTGTATGCTTTTTTCTGAAGTGCTGGGTCTTTTAGAATGGTTTGAGCAGATTTCAGCCGATAAAGAGAAGCCTGCTGAGATTGGTTTTATAGAGCCAGAATTATCCTTTGAATATCAAAATAAAAAACTTACAGTGCTGCTATGCTATGATATAGCGCCTGTTTCCTATGGCGAAGAACCATATGAACTCACTTTTTCTTTGGATGATAAAACTCTTGCAATGATTATAAAGGAACTTGGTGAGGCTGTGGCTTCTTTTAAGAGGGAATAATTATGAAAAAACACGAGTTGTGAGCCCATATTTGTATTGTAATTTGTTAAGAAAGAAGCCTAATAAGCGTTTGATAATGATGGTTTCTGAGTAACTTACATGCAGGCTATGGCTTGTTAATACTAGCAGTTTTCCTTGTTTGTTTGATTGCGTAATCAGTTGCAATTGAAGTTAATTCTGAAGCTTTCAAAGTGATTTTTCCTTCGACATACTTTGATAAAGTCTCTGCCAGTTTTTTATATTCCTGTTTTGTAAATATATTTCTTGAAGATTTTGAGTATTCATCAAATATTTTCAAAGAATTACTCAGGTCTTCTTTTCGAATGTTATTTATTTGTCCGCTTATAAAAACAGCAAAAGCTTTCATTGTATGTTCTCTTGGAGCGAGGCTGGATATGTGCATAGCATCTTCAAAAAAGTCAGTCTCTTGCATGAAAAAATATGGGTATAGAGAGATAGTCAGTAGATTTGCTACATACTTTATTTTTTTATCCTCATCGTTTTTAAAGGACTTTAAAAAATTAAAGCAAAACCATTTACAATTTTCATCCTTTGACAATCCACCGAACTCTCCAATTGCATTGATGCAGGTTTCCAAAATTTTTTTATCACTTTTATGAAATGTTGCAAACTGGGCTACATGCTCTAGAAAAAGTATATTATCTGAATATAATGCTGATGATTGGCGAAATTTCAAAGCGATATTTAGAATTATTTTTGCTGTTTCAAGAGGATTTTCATTAATTTTTGCTGTCAGAAAAACATTTAATTCATCATACTTTTCTTTATTTCCTAAATCTTTTCTACAAAATTTCATACTATAATTTCTAAGATTTGTTTTACTTCGTATTTCATTCCTGCTGACACTATTTTTAGCTTGTCTATATAAAAGTTTAACTTATAGAAGAATTGCTTAAAAATACTGACCAATCATCATCTTCATTGTCATAGCCTATAATTTTTTCCTTGTATTTGCTCCCAAAAATATATTCTCTTACAAAAGTATCAAAATCAACCTCAATGCCCTCAATCCCTTCATAGACATCGGTAGGGAAAATAATATGCTGAGTATTTTTATCAAGGAAAAGCGGCTCGTACAAAAGCTGCCCTATTTCATACCAAGAAGGCTGTTCGGTAGGGACACGATATTGGTTTTCCAACAGCTCTTCTACGCTCCACAGAATGATATCGCCAAAAGAGCCACCATTGCAAAGCTTAAAAAAAGCACTATGCACGGGGGCTATGTATTTTAGCATTTGTGGGGGAATACTTTTAGCTCCTTCAGGGATTTCGCCTATAAGTATGGCACCGGGTAATGAGGCTAAACGATTTCTGTAATGGATAATGATAGTTTCTAAGCTCATTTTCAATCAATTATTCTAACCAAATAGTTGGGCATATTTCGGCATCATTAAAATTCTCACCATCAAAATCTGAGGCGATAAGTGAGTGTCCCAAGAATATATCATTATTATCAAAGAAAATTTCTACATCCTCACTGTAAAACAAGAAACTTCGCAAGCTAAGGGCCTCTATAAATTGTTCTTTAGTAAGCTCAGGTTTGTCTTCATCATCCTTGTCATCATCGCCAAAACGCCAGTTGTCATTGTAGAGTTCTAAATATTTCTCAGCAATACATTCTTTTGCTTTTTGTGATAGGGAGTCTATCTCACTGAAAAAGGTGTTCATCTGCTGTTCTATCTTTTCAGTGTCGCCTTCATCTTCAAGAATGATTCCCACCCTTAATTCTTCTCCATTGATAACCACCGTCCCATCATAAGAAGTAGGATCATCAGTGTGCTGTGTAAAATCTTTAATTTTATATTGTTTCATAAGAACTTGATTTTAATTTGGTTTAAATCTGCAGGGACACGATATTGGTTTTCCAACAGCTCCTCTACGCTCCACAGAATGATATCGCCAAAAGACCCGCCATTACAAAGCTTTAAAAAAGCACTATGCACAGGGGCTATGTATTGTGACACCTTTTGTGGAATACTTTCAGCACCTTCGGGGATTTCGCCTATAAGTATGGCATCGGGTAATGAGGTTAAACGATTTCTGTAATGGATAATGATAGTTTCTAAGGTCAT
>CAUQMH010000029.1:0-16811 GCA_963519075.1 uncultured Flavobacteriaceae bacterium | reverse complement strand
AGTCCATCATTTCCTTATTCTGAGTGAATTTGTAGTAATTCCCATTCAGTACGATACTATATTTGGCTTTATCCCATATTTCAGGATTGAAATTGCGTACTTTCCTTCCCAAGGCTTTCATCAGTTTAGGGTCAGAAGTGTTCATTATTTCTTCCCTCACCTCTTCATCACCGAACAAACGCGCTTTTTCAGCCATCATATACTGCTCAGCACAGGAATATTTATCTCCATCGACATAAAAAGGCGAAGGCTGCCACTGCCCTAAACAAGACTCATCTACGGCATTGGCATTGGGTTTCCAAAAGAAGATGAATTTGAGTTTCTTTGGAGAATTGATAAAAGTTTTTTTGGAATATTTATAAGCGCCTTTGGGTTGCCAAAGCGGAATTCCTTCGTAGTAATAGTCTTCTTCATTATCCAGTCTATCTTCTATTTCTAAATCATTCACTTCCCAGTTGTTATAATGCCAGAAGCAAGGATAAGGGAAAAGTGTTTGGTATTCTCGATGCTGCTCAGGTGAGAGTGTTTCATACCAATTCCAAAAATCACATTTATAATCTTCACCAGCGCCCATACGCCAGCCTATAGTAAATTCGGTATAAGCAGGGAACGCAATCCACTGTGGTGCCATAAGTTTGATGTTTTTTTTCATTTTTAAATCTAATTTTTTTATTCCATCAGCTGATTCTTCCCCATTTGTTTTTGCCTTTGTATTGTTTTATGTAGTAGTTTTTTAGGGCTTGGTGCTGTTCCTGCTGGAGTGAAGGGTCAGCACGGAGGAGCGCCTCTACGTTGTCCTTTGCCGCCTTGATGATGTGGCCGTCTTGAGCTAAATCCAGCCGTTTGAAATCCACCACGCCGCTCTGCTGGGTGCCGAGGATATCACCTGGCCCGCGGAGTTTCATATCCACTTCAGAAATCTTAAAGCCATCGTTGGTCTCACACATGGTTTTTATTCGGGTTCGGCTGTCGGAAGACATTTTATCCGAGGTCATCAGGATGCAGTAGCTCTGCTCGGCGCCTCTTCCCACTCTTCCTCTTAGCTGGTGAAGTTGGGAAAGCCCGAAACGCTCGGCGCTTTCTATAATCATCACAGAGGCATTGGGAACATTCACGCCGACTTCTACCACCGTAGTGGCGACCATGATATTCGCCTTCCCTGAAGCGAAATACTGCATCGCCTCATCTTTTTCCTGCGGTTTCATCTTTCCGTGAAGCATGGTAACAGCATAATCAGGATAAGGAAACGCCTCGGAAACCCGCTCAAACCCGCCCATTAAGTTTTCATAATCCAAAGCCTCGCTTTCCTCTATCAAAGGATAAACGAAATAAACCTGTCTACCCTTGTCGATTTCATCTTTGGCAAAACGAAATACTGAGTTTCTGTCCTTTTCTCGCCGATGAGCTGTGATGATGGGCTTTCTTCCCATAGGAAGTTCATCTATCACGGAAACATCCAGATCCGAATAAAAACTCATCGCCAGTGTTCTTGGAATAGGCGTGGCGGTCATGATGAGGATATGCGGAGGGATTTTATTTTTCATCCAAAGTTTTGCCCTTTGTTCCACTCCGAAACGATGCTGTTCATCGATGATGGCAAGACCGAGGTTTTTGAATTTAACCTTGTCTTCCAGCACGGCATGGGTGCCGACCAAAATATGAAGAGTTCCGTTTTCCAGTTCCGAATGAATGATTTTTCGTTCAGCAGCTTTGGTAGAACCTGTTAAAAGTCTGATGTTTACGCCCGTTCCGAAAAGTGCCTCGGAAAGGCTGTTGAAATGCTGTTGCGCCAAGATTTCCGTAGGAGCCATCATACAGCTTTGGAAACCGTTGTCTATCGCTATCAGCATCGAAAGCAGCGCTACCATGGTTTTCCCTGAGCCTACATCTCCCTGCAGAAGGCGGTTCATCTGTATAGGGAGCCTCATGTCGTTTCGGATTTCTTTTAAAACTCTTTTTTGGGCATTGGTAAGCTCAAAAGGCAGTCTGTTTTGATAAAAATCATTGAAAAAATCGCCCACCAAAGGGAAAGGATTTCCCACTGCCGAAGTCTTATTGTATTGTTTTTTCAAAGCATAGCCGAGCTGAAAAAAGAAAGCTTCTTCGAATTTTAGCCGTATGTCAGCCTGTTCAAATGCCGAAGTATCTTTGGGAAAATGAATATTGACAAAGGCTTCCTGTCTTCCCATGAGCTTGAGTGACTGGATGAGGCTTTGAGGAAGATTTTCCTGCACAAGTCCCGTGACATGCCCAAGAATATGCGCTTGGATGCCTTGGAAAAATTTTTGATTGAGCCCTCGTTTTGTGATTTTCTCACTACTCGGATAGATAGGGCGAAGTCTGAGCTCTTTCTCTCGTTTTTCTTCCAGTTCTATCTCTGGATGCGCCATAGAAAACTGTTGTCCGAAGAGGCTGACCCTTCCGAAGATGTAGAGCTCTTTATTGAGTGGAATTTGGTCTTTCAGCCACTGGGTGTATTGGAACCAAACCAAATCCAAAGCGCCCGTCTCATCGCGGAACTTCGCGGAGAGTCTTTTTTGTCCTCTTCCGTAGGTGATTTCTTTTAAATCATAAATCCTTCCTTTCAGCTGGATTTCTACATTTTCTTCCTTTAAATCTGCTACTCGGTAGATTTTGCTTTTATCTAAATACCGCAGAGGGAAGAAATAGAGAAAATCCTCCACGGTAGAAATTCCCAAAACATTTTTAATCAGTTTGGAGCGTTCAGGGCCGATGCCTTTTAGATATTCTATGGGAGTAGATAAATCCAAAACGCGTTAGTATGCTCTTTCTTTATTACCTTCAAAGAAATTGATGTAAGCTCTATTCACCACTCTGTTTCCGCCAGCAGTAGGGTAGTCACCAGTGAAATACCAGTCGCCGAGGTTTTTCGGGCAGGCTTTGTGCAGGTTTTCTACGCTTTGGAAGATGATTTCCACAGGGCAGTTCATTTCCTCAGGAACTAAAAGTTCAGTTATTTTAGCTGAAATTTCTTCATCAGAAAAAGGCGCATAGATTTCTTTGACATAGTTAATGACTTGGGAATCTTCTAAATCCACTTGAGATTTACATTTTTCATAAACTTCCTTTATGATATGGTCAGAACCTCTTTCTTTGTGCAGTTCTAAAGCCGCCTCGAAAGCCACTAAATCCTCCAAACGAGCCATGTCTATACCGTAGCAGTCAGGATAGCGGATTTGTGGAGCAGAGGAAAGAACGATTATTTTCTTCGGATTCAAACGATTTAGAATTCGTAAAATACTGTTTCTCAGCGTAGTTCCTCTTACGATGCTGTCGTCTATAATGACCAGATTGTCAATGTTTTTTCGGACAGAGCCGTATGTGATGTCGTAAACATGGGCTACTAAATCATTTCGGCTGCTGTCTTCTGTGATGAAAGTACGGAGTTTAGCATCCTTGATGGCTACTTTTTCGGTTGTAGGATGAAGGGATAAAATCTCTTCCAATTTCTCCTCTGAAATATTGTTTCCTAATTTTAGGATTTGGTTTTTCTTGTATTCATTTAGATGGGCATCAGCCTCTTCTATTAGTCCATAAAAAGAGGTTTCCGCAGTGTTCGGAATGTAAGCAAAAACCGTATTTTTTAGGTCTTCATCTACGGAATTTAGAATTTTTGGGAAGAGTAAAGCTCCCAGTTTTTTTCTTTCTTGATAAATTTCCTTGTCGCTGCCTCGTGAGAAATAGATTCTCTCAAAAGAACATGCCTTGTAAGGCAGGGCTGGGAGGATTTCTTCTATGGAAACATTTCCGTTTTTCTTGATGATGATGGCAGAACCTGGGTTTAGCTCTGTAATTTGCTCAAAATCAAGATTAAATGCAGTCTGTATAACTGGCCTTTCGGAGGCTACAACTACGATTTCATCATCTTTGTAATAATACGCTGGGCGAATACCCGCAGGGTCTCTAATTACAAAGGCATCGCCATGTCCTATGATTCCTGACATAGCATAGCCGCCATCCCATATGTATGCAGATTTTTTGAGGATTTTTGCTACATCCAATTGGTTTGGGATTTCTGCTGCTGCATCTTTTTTGGAGTAGCCTTCGGCTTTTAGTTTTTGGTATAAATTTTCAACTTCGGTGTCTAGGAAATGCCCTATTCTCTCCATGATGGTCACTGTATCGGTCTGCTCTTTCGGGTGCTGGCCGAGTTCTACCAGTTTTTGGAAAAGTTCTTTAGAATTGGTCATGTTAAAATTCCCAGCCACGATGAGGTTGCGGTAAATCCAGTTGTTTTGTCGAAGAAAAGGATGAACACTTTCTATACTGTTTTTCCCAAAAGTCCCATAGCGAACATGCCCTAAAAATACATTCCCAATGTACGGAAGCAGGTGTTTCTGGGCTTCTGTATCATTTTTTATTTCTGGATTTTCTTTTAGAATTTCGCTGATTCTGGTATTGATTTGATTGAAAATATCCTGTATCGGCTGATTGGCATTAGAACGGATACGGCTGATGTATCTCTCGCCGGGCTGCATATCAAATTTTACGCTCGCTAGTCCTGCGCCATCCTGCCCGCGGTTATGCTGTTTTTCCAGCATTAGATACATTTTATTGATACCATAAAAAGGAGTTCCGTATTTTTCTTTATAGTATTCTAAAGGTTTTAACAGACGAAGCATCGCAATGCCGCATTCATGTTGTAAGTGGTCGCTCATAGTTATATTTCGTTTTTATTTAAAAAATCCTCTGTAAAAATACAAAAAAAACTAAAGTTGGGATTTTATTTCCCAATCATATTTTTGATTTTATTGAGTTTCATTAGGGCTTCTATCGGTGTCAGCGTATTGATGTCTATTTGGGTAAGTTCTTCTCTGATGCTCTCTAGAGCAGGGTCATCTAGCTGAAAGAAAGAGAGCTGAAGATTTTCCTCGGTCACTCGTTTTATGCTCTCTGTGTTTTGGTCTTGGCTTCGGCTGTTTTCTAGGGTTTTTAGAATTTCTTTTGCTCTATTGACTACTTTCGTAGGCATTCCAGCCAGTTTGGCTACATAGATACCAAAGCTGTGTTCGCTGCCTCCTGCGACTAGTTTCCTTAGGAAAATCACATTGTTTTTATTCTCTTGTATGGCGATGTGATAGTTTTTAATCCTGCTAAAACTATTCTGCATTTCATTGAGCTCGTGATAGTGGGTCGCAAACAGTGTTTTTGGTTGTGTAGGGTGCTGGTGGAGGTATTCCGCAATAGCCCAAGCGATGGAAATCCCGTCATAAGTGGAAGTTCCTCGTCCGATTTCATCTAACAGAATGAGGCTACGCTCGGTGATGTTGTTCAGGATGTTGGCAGATTCATTCATTTCCACCATGAAAGTAGATTCTCCAGCCGAAATGTTGTCTGATGCTCCCACACGGGTAAATATCCTGTCTAGGACTCCTATTTCGGCGTGTTTTGCAGGGATAAAGCTTCCTATCTGCGCCAAAAGACAGATGATGGCGGTTTGTCTCAGAACGGCTGATTTACCAGACATATTGGGACCTGTGACCATCATAATCTGCTGCGTGTCTCGGTCAAGGAAAATATCATTTGAGATGTATTTTTCGCCCAGAGGCAGGGATTTTTCTATCACAGGATGTCTTCCTTCTTGGATGTTTATTGCAAAATCTTCATTTATAATCGGTTTGGTGTAGTTTTCTGCAATCGCAAGTTCCGAAAGTCCTACTGCGCAGTCTATTTCTGCAATGATTTTAGAATTGTTTTGAATGGTGTCCATATGCACGAGAACCTGCTCTTCTATTTTTTTGTAGAGGAGATGTTCCAGCTGGGCGATTTTTTCCTCAGCTCCCAGTATCTGTGATTCGTATTCTTTTAGTTCCTCTGTGATGTACCGCTCTGCATTGACCAGCGTCTGTTTTCTTATCCAGTTTTCAGGAACTTTATCTTTATGGGTGTTTCGGACTTCTATATAATATCCGAAAACATTATTAAAATCTATTTTTAAACTTGAAATTCCTGTTCTTTCGCTCTCGCGCTGGCACATTTCATCTAAATAGGATTTTCCGCTGTAGAGGAGGTTTCTCAGTTTGTCCAATTCTTCGGAAACGCCTTCTTTGATTACATTTCCTTTGTTTATACTTACGGGAAGCTCTTCGTTTAGGTGGTTTTGGAGATAATCAATCAGCTCCTTATGGCTGTGCAGAGGAGTAATCCAAGCCAAAGTATCTGGATAAGGCAGCAGCAGTTCCTTTATTTTTTCAATGCTTATCAAACTATTTCGGAAGTTTCCGAGTTCTTTTGGCGAAATTCTCTCTGCGGCAAGTTTTCCAAGCAGTCGGTCTAGGTCAGAAATAGATTTTAGAAGGTCGTGGATATTGTGTTTTAAGTTTTCTTCTTTGTTAAAAAACTCTATCAGAGAGAGCCTTCGGTTGATTTCATTTACGGATTTCAGCGGAAGAATCATTCTTCTTCTCAGCAGTCGCCCTCCCATAGGCGTGGTCGTGCGATCTATGATGTCTAGAAGGCTTTTGCCCTCATGGTGGTTGGAATGAATGATTTCCAAATTTCTAAGCGTAAAGCCATCCATCATCAGATAATCATCCTGTGGAATGTTTTGTATTTTGGTAATGTGCTGAATGAGAGCATGATGGGTGTCCTCTACTAAATAGGCAAAAATAGCACCAGCCGCCGTGATGGCTAATGGAAATTCCTCTATGCCGTAGCCTTTCAGTGATTTTGTTTTGAAATGATTGGTAAGTTTCTCATAAGCAAAAGGATACTGATAAGCCCAGTCTTCCAGAGCGAAAGAGTTTCTGTCTTTTATTCTGTTTGGAAGTTCGGTTTTTCGTTGATAGATAATTTCACTAGGGCTGAAGGTATGGATGATGTGCATCAGCTTATCCGAATTTCCTTCCGAAACAAGGAACTCTCCTGTGGAAATGTCCACCAGAGCCATACCGTATTTTTCTTTTTCACGATGGATAGACAGCAGAAAATTATTCTCTTTGGTGGTGAGAATCTGCTCATTAAAAGTAACTCCTGGTGTAACTAGTTCTGTAACGCCTCTCTTTACGATGCCTTTGGTCATCTTTGGGTCTTCCAGCTGGTCACAGATTGCGACACGCAGTCCAGCACGAACCAGTTTGGGAAGGTAGGAATTCAGGGAATGGTGAGGAAAACCCGCCAGCTCGGTATGGGAACCGCCGTTATTTCTCTTTGTGAGAACAATGCCCAAAATCTGGGAAGTTCGCACAGCATCCTGCTCAAAGGTTTCGTAAAAATCCCCCACACGAAAGAGCAGGACAGCATCTGGATATTTAGCTTTGATGCTGTTGTACTGAGCCATCAGCGGAGTTTCTTTTTGTGTCGTTTTTGCCATAAAGTGAAATTAGGTTTAAGGGAACAAAATTAAAGAAGATTTCAATAAAATTTTGTTAAAAAAGTATTATTTTTGTGCAAATTTAAACTTTTAGGGCTAAAAAAGATATTATATGCGGGTATATGATAATAAGCACTGGATATCCATACTGCTGAGCATACATAAGTCAGACTCACTAAAAACCTTGAGGTCAGGGATGATTGCCATGGCTGTATATGCGGCAATAGTGGCTTTTTTGGAGATAGAATATTTTAAAATAGACAAGGATTCTTCGATTAAAAATATTTCCCTCATCCACACGCTGCTGGGTTTTGTCTTGTCGATGCTTTTGGTTTTTAGGACTAATACCGCCTACGACCGCTGGTGGGAAGGGCGAAAACTTCTGGGAAGAATGGTAAATGACTCCCGAAATTTTGCCATTAAACTCCATACCATGCTGAACACAGCAGATACCGAAAATAGAGACTTTTTTCAGAAATATATTTGTTTTTTTCCTCACTTGCTCAGTAGGCACTTGTCCAAAAAATCCACTAAAATGGAACTGGCACAAGACCAGCATCATACGGAAGTAGAGCAGCTTCCACATCCGCCTAATGCGCTGATTTGGAGGATACAGGAGAGAATTCAGAAACTGTATAAAGAAGGTAAAATATCGGGAGAGCAGATGCTGATGCTGGACTATCATGCCAGAGGATTTTTGGAAGTCTGTGGCGGCTGTGAAAGAATCAAAAACACGCCGATTCCTTATTCTTATTCATCTTTTACAAAGAAATTTATCGTTATTTATGTGATTACTCTTCCTATCGCCTATTCTATGAGTATAGGGTATCTTATGGTATTTCTTACTGTTTTCGTATTCTATGTGCTGATGAGTATGGAGGTTCTGGCAGAGGAGATAGAGGAACCGTTTAATAATGATGAAAATGACCTTCCTATGGAGCTGATAGCTCAGAATATAGAGAAGAATGTAATTCGTATTTTCAGTGAATCCTAAAAAATAATTATTTTGGTTCAGAAACTTAAATTAGAAGAGCTGGGGAGGATAGATGTAGAAACATTTAAACAAAGTTCTAAAACTCCGCTGGTTATAGTCCTTGATAATGTGCGCAGTATGCATAATGTAGGAGCGGTATTTCGTACAGCAGACGCTTTTTTGGTAGAAAAAATCTTACTTTGTGGGATCACTCCACAGCCGCCGCATAGAGAAATCCATAAGGCTGCACTAGGAGCTACGGAAAGCGTGAATTGGGCTTATTTTGAGTCCGTTACGGAGGCTTTACAAAATATAAAATCAGAAGGGTATAGAGTAGTAGGAGTGGAGCAAACTACTGGAAGCCAAATGATTACGGAATTTGATTTTACGAAGAACTCAAAATACGCATTGGTTCTTGGTAACGAAGTGGAGGGCATCAGTGAAGAGGTTCTTCCGCTCTGTGATGACTTCTTGGAGATACCTCAGCTGGGGACTAAACACTCTCTAAATGTGAGTGTTTGCGGTGGAATTGTGATGTGGGAATTTTTTAAATATTTGAAATAAATTGGGACAGGACACACCTACTTTTCTGATTTATTCCCTGCATTTTCTTTTGATAATGTTCACTATTTCAGTGACAGTTTTTCAAAAGGAAATTAGATGTAAAAAACTGATTTATAGTATTTTATTGATTTTTTATGGGTGTTTTTTGTATTTGCAGATTTTGTCCATTATAGAGAATGAGACTACGCTGAGGATTATCACTCATACTAAGCTCAATATCAGCTATATACTGTTTTCTTTGGTGTGTTTTCTTTTGCTGATAAATAGAAGAAAACCTGCTTTTTATTTTTGGCTCATTGCAGGAGTTCAGGACATATTATATTATCTTTCGTTTAATCTGACAGGAACTGGCTTTAATGAAAGCATTCCATTTCATCTGAAAACAGGCATTAAAGGAGCTGGAATAGGGGATTTTTATAAACTTATCATAGATATCACTTTATTGGTGGCTTTATTCGTTTTTTCGGCGTTTTTTTGCTTTAAAAATTTCATTAAAAAAGAAACAAAAGAGAAAACCATCAAAGCTAAAATTCCAGTGTTTTTGATGCTGGTTTTATTGGTATTTAATCCTTTAAACTATGATATTTACCAAACTTATAAAGTGGTAGATGAAGACCCAAAGTTTTTGTTTAAAGATAATTACCAGCCTCCGAAACAGCCCATAAAAAACGAAACGAAGTATAATTTGGTTTGGATTTATGCAGAGGCTTTTGAGCGAATATACCTCAATCAAGAAATTTTCCCTGACCTTGCGCCTAATTTGGCTCAGCTGGAGAAAGAATCACTTTCCTTTTCTAATGTTCATCAGGTCTGGGGAACAGGCTGGACTATCGCAGGAATAGCCAGTTCTCAGTGCGGAGTGCCTCTATATGCGGTGGGGCGAGAGAATAACGACCTCGACCAGCTTCCTAGTTTTCTCCCTAAAATAAAGGGCGTAGGTAATATACTCGCGGAGGATGGCTACAAAAATATTTTTATACAAGGTTCGCCCAAAGCCTTTGCGGGGAATGATAAATTTTTGGAAAGTCATGGTTTTCAGATGTTTTCACTTGAAAATATTGATAAAAAGTATAAAACGCCGAGAAATCTCTCTCGCTGGGGGCTGAATGATGACAAAACCCTTGAATTTGCTAAAGAAAAATATAAGGAATTAAAATCTGAAAATCAGCCGTTTAGCATTATGATTTCTACGATAAACACTCATAGTCCGAGAGGTTTTGTCCCGCCAGATTTTAAGAAGAAAAAATATAAAAATGGGCAGAATGTTACCCTGAATGCGCTTCATGTGAGTGATTATTTGATTTCGGAATTTATCAATGAAATTAAAAAACTAGATACAGAAAAAAACACCATGATAGTGGTTTCTTCGGATCATCTCACGATGCGGAATATGGTTTCCGAAACGCTGGAGCGCCACCCTGACCTCCGCCGAAATTTATTCATGATACATTTTCCGGATAAGATTTCGCCAAGAATTTCGGAGAGAAACACCTCATCTCTGGACGAGGGCGTTACGGTTCTGAATGCTATGGGCTATCCACTGGAGCGTTTTGGGCTGGGAGTTTCTTTATTCAACAATGAAAAAAACCTGAAAGAAAAAACAAAAAACAAAACGGATGATGTCCTGAAAAGCTGGAAAAAATACTATTTCCAATTTTGGGAATAGACTATTCTATCTGGTTTCTCCATAACCAATAAGCCCATCGTAATTTTTTCCAAAAGGAGTGTAATACAAGAAAGCCTGATATTGGTTTTGTGTCTGCCAGAAATTCCCATTGATTTCACCAAAATTTAGTTTTCCGTTTCGGTCTTTTGTTGCAAGGATGTAGTTGTAAAATCCTTGTTTTAGGAATATTTTAGCGAAATATTTTTGGCTTTTTGGGTCGTAGTGCATTTGGCTCTCTTCATTAGCCTGATAGTCATTAAACTGCCCTAAAACATAGATGTTTTTCCCTTCCAAAGGATGGCTGTCCAGAGAAAACACCACCCAAGAGTAGTCGCCCTCGTAGTCGGCATTTCTTTCCTGTCCCATGTTATTACTACGGAAATAGAAAGCACCATTGACATCTGGCTGATACTGGTAGCTGAGCGGCGAAGTCCAAGTAGGGAAGAGGTAAGTGTAGTTCACACCATCGATGTTTTCCGTTCCTGCCACCATGTCGGAGGAGGCATTTATCGTTTTATTATCAAAGTAAGAAAATTCATTATTTCCTTGAAAAACAAGGCTTAACTGCTGAAACATCAGCTGGTTTCCGAAGAGGACAGAGGAAGGTTTCAGGTTAAAAATTCCATCATTAAAATTATTATTTTGGATAATGCTTAGGCTGATAGAATTGATATTTCGGCTGGTTTCTGGGTCGGTAAGGGTGGCTTTGACTTCTACTCTTTGGTTGAGGTTTGGAGTTTTCGCTGCGGTGTATCGGCTCACATTGATACCAATTCCAGCTCCATTTTCTGCCACCGAAAATCTTTTTGTGAAAATCGGTTTTTTTGGTGAATCTTTATAAACTATAAGTTCAAAATTTCCCGAAATTTTCGGCTGAATGTCCTTGTTAGGAAAGGTCAGAGAGTAATGCGTGTAGGCTTGGTGGGTGTTGAAAGAATATTTAAAATTATCAATCAATCCGCTCAGTTTTCCAGTCGCAAATTCCGTAAAAAACAAGCCGTCATCTTTCCAGTTTCTGTCAAGATGTTTTATCGTATAACGATAAATCTGGCTGCCGTTGTCCAAGTCATCAAAACGAAGAACAAGCTGCTCTCCGAACCTTATGACAGGCGTTTCGTCATTGGTCTGTGGATTAAATAACTGAATGCTTTTAATATTCTGCCCAATGGCAAAAACGCCCGAAAACAACAATAGTCTAAACATTAAGCATTTTTTATAACGGTTAATCTCGCTTTAGTGTGGTAATTTCCTTGTTTGAAGAAACGAGTAAAAAAGTCCAGTTCTTCTTTTGTATAATTGTTTTTCTTGAAGAAAGAAATCTTTTTCTCGCTCACTTCCATACTATAGTCTAGAATTTCTTTGGAGTAGAAATTCGCCAAGAAGATTTGGTAGAAATCTTGGTCGATTCTGTCTTTATTCAAGAATTTATTTTGTTTAATACAAAAAGCGTTTTCTATATTGGAATAAACCTCAAAACCAGAATTGATATTATGGAAAACCACCATCACAGTGTCTGGTTTTTCCTCTTCTTTGGTTACTTTTGGTTTGTATTTCTTCACGGCTTTTTCTTTTTCCTCTGCGGATATACCAGCTGTTTCTGTAAAGAAATTAAAATATCCGTTCATAAAGTCATCCACCTCATCTTTTTTAAGGAATACGATAGGAACGCCCTTGTTGTAGATAAGGAATGCTTCGTGGTGTTCTTTTAGGTTTTCACGGATAAGGGCTTGGTCTTCCATAAAACTTAGCGATTCTTTAGAATGGATGTTTTGTTTTTCTTTTTCTATGAAATCCTCGTTGTAATCGCTCATGATATAAACTCCTGAGAACCACCATTCTTTATGCCATTCTACGATGCCCATGAAGATGATGCTTTTTTCCTTTAAATCTTTGTGTTTAGGGAAAGAAGATTTGAGAAGTTTGAATTTCTTATCAGTAGCGATGTGTTTTATTTTAAGGTATTTTTCATCTTCGCCAAGGAAAAGGAAACTTCCCTGAACTCTCGGAGACATTTTTTCTAAATCTTTCGCTACCGGATGTTTTTTACCCAAAATCAGAATAGCCCATTCCTTTGCAGAAAGCGCAAGGAGAGAGGTGCAGGCCTCGTGGATGAATCTGTCTCGGTTGTCATCTAGGGTAGCTTCTACTCTTCGTCCTGCTTCCATGATTTCCGCCTCTTGTCTCAGTAGAGCGAAGCCTGTATCTGGGAAGAATAGATAAGTTTTAGTTAGGATATTATTGAGCAGTCTTCTTACTTCGTAGTAGTCTTGGGTAGGCTCTATTTGGTAAGTTTCTCTCAGTAAATCGTTTTCTGGAGCGTATTCGTATTCTGTTTCCAAGATACCCACCAGCCCTTCAGAAATGCTTTGTATAAAAGGATCGTGAGGATTGAGCAGGATATTCTTGTTCACAGTATTGATGAAATACCAAACCAAAAATTTTACATCTTGGATATTAACCTCGCCTTCTACATAGTTTTTGTCGGTTTCGTAGAAAGGAAGCGGTTTTCCGTAAAGTTCTTTATGTTTTTTGATGAAAGAATTCCATACTTCAGACCCAGAAATGATATCTTCTAAATAAGAAGTCAGAAACATACAAAACAAAGAAATCCCTTCTTCTCTTATGAAATTCTGCAAAGGAAGATGAAACTCTTTTTCGTAGATTTTATCATTGATTTCATTGCTTATTCCTAAAAAATAAAGGTCGGATTTAGCGGTTTTGTTATAAGGTTTTATTTCTTGCCAGTCTTCTAATAAAATTCTTTTTTGTGCTGCCATCTTTCTTCTTTTTTTGTTTCCACAAAGATAATAAAATATCTCCACCTAAATATCTGAAAAATATCATACTTTCTAATGGAAGCTGAGTAAAATTCATAACGGTTTTTTGCGGTAAAATATTGAGGAAAAAACTATCTTTACACAGAATAAATAGAATTTTCTCTAAAACAATGGACACCTCTGAAAATAAGATAATCCACATTGATATGGACGCTTTCTTTGCTTCCGTAGAGCAGCTGGACTGTCCAGAGCTTAGAGGAAAACCTATCGCTGTGGGTGGCGCAGGGAATAGAGGCGTGGTAGCGGCGGCAAGCTATGAAGCGAGGAAATACGGTGTTCGTAGTGCGATGAGCGGTGCGAAGGCAAGGAAACTCTGCCCAGACCTTATCTTTGTCTCGCCTCGTTTTGAGCGGTATAAGGAAATTTCTCTGAAAATCCGCGAAATCTTCTATGAATACACCGATTTGGTAGAGCCGCTTTCCCTCGATGAGGCGTATCTGGATGTGACTTTTAACAAGAAAAATAATCCCTCCGCTACGAACATCGCCAAGGAAATTCGGAAAAAAATATTTGAAAAAATAGGACTGACTGCCTCGGCAGGCGTGTCGGTCAATAAATTTATTGCCAAAATAGCCAGCGATTATAAGAAACCCAATGGGCAGACCACCATAAAACCCAATAAAATCATTCCATTTTTGGACGGTCTTGACATCAGAAAATTCTACGGAATCGGCAAAGTAACTGCCGAAAAGATGTATGCTCTCGGGATTTTTACAGGAAAAGATTTGAGGGAAAAATCACTGCCGTTTCTACAAAGTCATTTTGGGAATAGTGGACTTTATTATTATGAAATTGCCCGAGGAATCCACAGAAGTCCCGTTAATCCTGTCCGAATTGCTAAATCCATAGGAGTGGAGCGGACTTTCGAGCATGATGAACAGCATCAGACACACCTGCTGACACCTTTGGAAGCGCTTTCCAAAGAGCTGGAACAAAGGCTCAAAAAACGAAATCTCTCAGGGAGAACCATTACTTTGAAAATAAAATACAGCGATTTTACCACACAGACACGGAGCAAAACTTTAGCAAAATTTGTTTCAGACCAAAATATGCTTTTTCGTATCGGAGAAGAACTTTTGTTTCAGGAAAATTTGAAAAATTCGGTAAGATTATTAGGGCTTTCCGTATCTAACCTGAATGTTTGGGAAAAACAAAACCAGCCAAAATACATTCAGCTTCAGTTTGAGTTTCCACCTCACAAGAGAGAAACTAAATAATTACTGAAAAACAGATTTAAATCCTAACACCGAAGAAGCTTCCCGCTAAATCACTCACTCCCATAGCGATAGTTCCCCAGAAAGTAATACGAAGAATGGCTTTCAGTGGGTTAGAGCCTCCTGTTTTAGCGGCAATTCCGCCCAAGAACGCAAGGAAAAGAATAGCAGAGCCGTAGAGATAATATTCTAAATGATGAAACGGAGCAACGAAGACCACCAACAGAGGCAGCATACCGCCAAAGAGAAACGCTCCGCCAGATGCCAGAGCCGCCTGAAAAGGTTTAGCCTGACTGATTTCGGTGATGCCCAGTTCATCTCGTACATGCGCCGCCAAAGCATCATGCTCAGTTAGTTCCTTTGCCACCTGCATCGCAGTTTCTGGTTTTAGCCCTCGCAGTTCGTAGATATGTGCAAGCATTTGTAGTTCTTCTTCGGGCGTGTCCTTCAGTTCTTGTCTTTCCCTCTCGATGTCTGCGTGTTCTATATCTGTCTGCGAACTTACCGAAACATATTCTCCTGCCGCCATGGACAAAGCTCCTGCGATAATTCCTGCCGCTGTTGCTAAAATCACAGACTCTGGCGTGGAAGTCGCTGCGGCAACTCCTATGGCAAGGCTCGCCGTGGATAGAATGCCGTCATTAGCACCTAATACTGCGGCACGAAGCCAGTTACTACGATGGATATAGTGTTTATTAAGGTAATTGTCAAGGGTTTTCATTGAAATTTTTATTTAAAACTGAAGACTTAATGCAAAGATAGTTTTCTTTTGTGTAAATCTTATTTATCCATTAAGAAAAACATAAAAATTTATAAAAAGAATAAATAAGAATATTTTATGAAAAAGTTACAGAGCAATAAAAGAAATGGGAGAACTCCTAAAAAGATTCTCCCATTGCATTAAAAACAAAACGAATAAATTATAAATCTATATTAACCTCCAGTTTCTCAGCCAAAAGCTTTGCAACTTTCAGTTTTAGAGGCTCTATGTCTATGTTTTCCATAGCATCATTCGCGAAAGCATACAGCAGCAGCGCCTGCGCCTCTTTCTTGGAAATTCCTCTGGCTCTTAGATAGAACAGCGCCTCATCATTGAGCTGTCCTACGGTACATCCGTGTGAACATTTCACATCATCTGCAAAAATTTCCAGTTGCGGTTTGGTATCTATGGTAGCTCCCTCGCTCAGCAGGATGTTGTTATTTTGCTGGTAGGCATTGGTTTTTTGTGCAATTTTATTTACGAATACTTTTCCGTTGAACACGCCATGCGCTTTGTCCTTGAAAACGCCCTTGTAGTTTTGGTAAGACTCACAGTTTGGCTCGTTGTGATGCACGGCTGTGTGGTGGTCTACCAGCTGTTCATTCCCAATGATGGTAATACCATTCATGAAGGAATTGATATTTTCTCCTGTGTGAATGAAGTCAAGATTGTTTCGAACCAATTTACCTCCGAAAGCAAAAGTATTCACTGTCGCTAAGCTGTCTCGCTCTTGTTTCGCGAAAGTGCTGTCTACCAGATAAGTAGTCTGGCTGTCGTTTTGGAGTTTATGCCAGTCAGCTTTTGCATTTTTGCCCACGAAAATTTCCGTAACCGAGTTGGTAAAAGTATAGGTTTCATCAAAGTTGTGATGGCTCTCTATCACTTCCACCTTTGCGCCTTCTTCTACGATGAGGAGATTTCTCGTCGTGTAGAATACATTTTCATCCTGATTTTCAGAGATGTAGAAAAGGTGAATAGACTTTTCTATCACGGTGTTTTTAGGGACAAAAAGGAAAAATCCATCGCTGTACAGAGCATCGTTTAGGGCTGTGAAAGCAGTGTTTTTAGGCTTTATTTGGTTAAAATATTTTTCGACCAAATCTTTATTGGAAGAAAAAGCATTATTTAAAGTCAAAAATTCTGCGTTTTCTACGGAGATTTTGGATAGAGCTTTTTGGAATTTTCCATTGACAAAGACAATGAAATCAAAGTGCTCTTCTCCCAGATGCAGCTGGTCTAGCTGCTCTTTTGTAATGTGAAATTCCTGCTTCGGCGCCAGAGAATATTGCTTGTTCACGGCTTCGGACAGGTCGGTGTATTTGTATTCCTCATCTTTTTTAGTGGGAAAACCTGCCGCCAAAAACTGGCTGAGTGCCTCGGCTCTCTCGCTGGAAAGTGTGGATTTTAGTTGTTCTATTTTATTAAATAACATAAATTTTGAATTTGATTTGAAATTTTGGAGTT